>CAZHGF010000064.1:0-2398 GCA_964531945.1 uncultured Gammaproteobacteria bacterium
AAAACAATATGATCTTCCTGAAACCGGACTTACTCGCCTTATAAAAAAAGCGTATGAGACACTCAACCTCATCTCTTTTCTCACTGCCGGAGAAAAAGAAGTACGGGCATGGACGATCCAAAAAGGCACCCTCGCTCCCCAGGCTGCCGCTGTCATCCACACCGATTTTGAAAAGCATTTTATCAAAGCTGATGTTATCCCCTATCCAGAATTTGTCGCCATAGGCGGATGGGTCAAAGCCCGTGAACAGGGAAAAGTCCAGACCGTCGGACGCGATTATATCATGCGAGATGGAGATGTCGTGGAGTTTAAGGTGAATGCTTAAGCGTATTGTCAAGCGTTGAATGAAACATGGAACATGAAGCATGATATACATTGTTTTCTTGCTCTGCCCGCCTGCTCGCCTCGCGCCTGCGTCGACGACAAGGCACTGCGAAGCGGGCCGGCGAGGCAGGTTGTTCTTTTGTTTCATGATACGACAACGAGCATTTTTCGACATTATAGGTTATAATTTCATCTTATTTTCTTTTGCGGGCGTTGCATCTGCAAAAGAGCGCTGTTCACAATTGGTGAAATATCAGGAGTGCTTATAGGCAAAAGCGCTTTAATAAAACATCTCATTCAAGTTCCAAATTGGAACTTAGAATTTAGAGTTTAGAATTTATTTCAGGTATTTCACGCACCTTGACAATGGGAATCTAGATCTTTCCGTGTACTTGATATACTGAGAGTGGCAGGATGCGTACAACTGTTCATAGTTCATAGCACAAATACCACGAACCATCAACTATGAACTATGAACTTTATGTGTACTCAGTCTACCACCCTCAGTTTTCAAGTCAGGTCGAATTTTTTTCAAGGAGGTCGCCAGCGATCAATCGCGTGCCCAACAACTCCATAGAAGGAGCAAAACATGGAGTATGTCGTTCTTCTTGGCCTCGTTCTCATCACCATTATCCTCTTCTTCAGGAACAATAACCTCAACGACTTCACCACCGCCGGACGCTCGACAAGAGCCACACAGTCCAACGCTTCGCACCGACACCCGTTCGTCAGTTAATCCGTAACAAGCGCAAGAGGCCACATTGACGTGACCTCAAAGTGGACAATGGCGTCCACTATACCGCGCTTAAAGTATCGCGATTTTTCACTGGGAAGGTGAAATGGATCCGCGCGATGAGTTGCCGGTCGGAATTATTCGAGACCGAGACACAGTCTGGCAAGATAATAAGCCTTATCTGTATAGCGAGGTAATTTCCGGCCGTAAGCCTACTGCTGAGTTTCCGACGCGCATAATTGTATCACTTATCTGTAGTTGCGGACAACGCGACCCTCACAGCCACTAATTTCCCTCCTTTTGGAGTCACTCGATCTTTTTAGGATAAAAATGTTATCTCGGGGCTCCTCCTGCCTGAGATATCATGCACGACTGAGACCGTGCTCCTAAAAGGATCTTTGGCTTACAGCCACGATCCACGACCTCGCTCCACGACCACGGAATACTCGATCTAGAGCCTCCCACCGGGATGGTGTGTATTTGGTTGTGCCGAATATGTCCTTACCGGACATTTCTCGCCACATGCTGCTGTCCCAGCATCCAAACCAAACACCACCATCCCGTCCCCGTTATTCCATGAAGTATGAAACATGGAACATGAAGCACTTTGTCTTTTTCTCTATGTTTCATGATTCATGTTTCAGGCTTCATGTTCTCTACTTTCAGATTACAAATCCTTAACGCTGACGCATAACGACTTTCTATGATATAATATCCTCATTTCTATAGGCTATAGCATGTCTATAGTTTTTTTATTTCTGGAGTAATCGAGCGGTATCTGGAAGCAGAGATACCCCCCGATCTGAGAGCACTTTTACAATGTGGGGTGTTTGGAAATCCCCTCTCGTTAGATGACAGATAACAGATGCCAGATGACTGATGTCTGTTTTTTTTGATATCTGAGACCTGACATCAGACATCTGATGAGTGGGGATTTCCAAACTTCTAGGAGGAATTAGCTTGTTTTTCATCTATTTTGTCCGTCTCATCATGCTTGCTCTTGTCTTTTCTCTATTTATTCAGCTCGGTATTATCGATCTGACAACTATTCGAGGACAAGTACTATCACTCATCATATTCACGGCGGTAATAATTCTTTTTTTCCTTATTGTTTACGTAGCAATACGACGTTCGCGCTAACTGAAAATCACCTCGAAAGGGGGGATGCCAACTCACATTCGCGCATTCCTGACCTGCAAAATTCAGCAACCGGTCCGCCAAAACGGAGCACGAGGAGAAAATCATGCCCGTCGAAGTCCCAGTTCGACCCGCGCGCCGCGGTCTTCCCGAATGGGGAGTACCCATCGTCCGTCCCGGAAAGCCAGTGCCGCCAACACGGCC
>CAZHGF010000064.1:2408-5484 GCA_964531945.1 uncultured Gammaproteobacteria bacterium
GCCCAAAAACCCGCCCGGTGATCCCGCTGCGCGGCGGAACTAGCCAATGCTCTCGTTGCGTTCATGCACGAGCCGGACCATACAGCTGTTCGCTATGGTCGTTCCAAGACCAAATCAGCAACCACCGCAGTCGCAACTGCCACAGCGAAAGCCGAGTATCGTCCGCGAAACCATCCCATCAGCCGGCAAGAGGATATAATGCGAGGACAGCAGACCAGGCCGACTAACAGATCTCAGCGTCGCCAGATGGCGCGCAACCGCGAATACAACCCGAAGCCGACCAAGGCCGACAAGAGATTGCATGACCAGCAGAAGAGAATGGCACGGACGAACAACCGTCGTGATCGAACACGACCCGCGTACCAATCCGGTGTCGTAATCCGACGCTAATCTCCTAGCACAGCCCACAAGCAGGGCGGCGCTCACACTCTCTCCTGTGGCTTCCAGCCACACTCCACTGCACCCGCAGTGATGACAAATGAGAGAAGAGCGCCGCCCGAACATATTAATATATTTCAGTTGACTTACTTATTTACTGAATGCGCAGTGTCATTCTGATCCGCCAGTTGGCGGAGAAGAATCTCCCACGAATGTGGGAAGCATTATCAAACAAGTTGAGAGATTCTCCGTTAGACTCAGAGTGACAATAGTTCAGAATTTCGTACTTAAGTCATTAAATGAAGAATTTTTTTGTTTAATAAGATTTATCTTCTTCTTTCGTGTCCATCCTTTTAATTGTTTCTCTCTCCTTATGGCATCCTCTATGTTAATAAACTCTTCGAAATAGATCAACTTATTCAAGTGGTATTTAGAGGTAAAGCCTCGCACTACATTATTTGCATGTTCATAAACTCTTTTTTGAAGATTATTAGTAACACCTATATAGAGGGTATACGACTTATTCGTGAGAATATAAACGTAATACATGGTGCTCGCATTCGCGAGAGATCCTTCCCCCGCTCCGCCAAGGGCGGAGGCGGTGTCAGGATGACAGTTAGCTTGTTTTTGGACTGTGAACTTTAATGTATATCATCCAAAACCGTATCGAAGAAAAAATGGTGAATACCAACCCCTGCCACCCATCCATGAACCCTTTATGGCGAACATAGGATGAGAGAAACCATACCAATGGTTTTACAAAAAAATAATCGAAAAAAAATATCTTTTCCCCCCCTCTTTTAATCTCTTCCGCATCAAGCGCTGTATAGCGGTGCCATCGCTTTAAGTACCTTCCAAAATCAGGATCGGCATAATGCAGTATGGGGCTCTGCAAATATCCCACTTCCCCATCCACCTTCACGTTTTCATGTACTGTCTTGCAGGGAAATCGCGCTTTCCCGTTTTTGTAGAGACGAATGGTATGGTCTGGGTATACTCCTCCTTTCATGAGAAACCGGCCGAGGAAATAATTTTCGCGGGGAACCCAAAATGCTGAAAATTTAGAATTTAGAGTTAAGAGTTTAGAATTTTCATTCTTAATTTTCAATTTTTGATTCTGAATTTGAAGAAAATTTGAGATTTCAAATCTCAAATCTTCTGATACGGCTTCATCCGCATCAAGCTGCAGTATCCACTCTCCCTTGGCCCGCTCAATCGCTTTTTGCTTATTGATATGAAACATCTTCGGATTTTGTTCAATAAATACTTTTACTTTGTCTCCATATTTTTTCGCGGTTTCAACCGTTTTATCGTTTGATCCTCCATCAATAATAATCACCTCATCAGCCAGATCATAAGCAGAGTCAAGCGGATAATGGATAAACTGCTCTTCATTGAAAGTCGCGATACACAATGAGAGTTTCATAAATTATTCCCGTTGTGTGTTCTGAGTTTTTGGTTTTGCGCAGAACCCATAACTCAAAACACATAACACATAGAGTTATTATATAATACTCTCATGATTTCTGCGGTTATCAACGGTTTAGCAACCCTTACCCTTATCGGCGATATCCTTATCGTATTGACTTTACTTTCAGTACTATCTGATTTTATCTTTAAAACAAAATATCTTACCCATATCATCAAATATCTAAGGTCTAAGGTCTATTATCTTGTATTTATCGTCTCGATGATTGCTACCCTCGGCAGTCTATTTTACTCTGAAGTCGCAAAATATACGCCGTGTGTCCTCTGCTGGTACCAGCGCGTTTTCATGTACCCGCAACCGCTCATCGTGTATCTTGCGACTATACGAAATGAACCCGTCCTTACGCCCTATCTCTTATTGATGAACGGTGTTGGTGGGATTATTGCCCTCTATCACTATATTATCCAGGTGTCACCGAAGCTCTCCATTCTCCCCTGTGAACTCGGCGGCAAAGTTTCCTGCACAAAAGCGTTCAGCTTTCACTACGGTTATATCACCATCCCGATGATGGCGCTGACGGCGTTTACTCTCAACTTCATCTTTCTTCTCCTCTCTCAAGATAAAAGTAACGTTACAAAAACTACCTACCAAAGAAAGCGGAAAGGAGCATGAGAATGGCCGCATGGTTAAATGGCTTTATATGTTAAGAATCGTGACCGTTCCCAGCAAAGTTCTTTCCTCGACCACAAAACGGGTGGGAAAAATTGATGGAAAGATAAAAAAGCTGGTGCTTGAAATGGAAGAGACGCTGATCGCCCAGGTTGACCCTCAGGGGGTCGGACTTGCAGCACCACAGGTCGGTGAGGCGCTGCGACTTTTTATCATAAAGCCATCGTTAAAATCAGCGACTGAGGTGTTTATAAATCCGAGGATACTGGAAGTAGTTCAGAGTTCAGGGTTCAGCGTTCATGGCAATGCAGACCAAAACACTCCGCCTGACGGCACCCCTCTTCAAAAAAGGGGAACCGCGATGAACTCTGAACGCTCAACTACGGACAAAAAGAAGGAGGAGTCCAAACTCGAAGGCTGTCTCTCAATTCCCCGTATTTGGGGCCCGGTGAAGCGCCCGGAGAAAGTACTCATTGAGTACCAGACACTTGACGGTGAAACCAAGAAAAAATGGTTCACCGGACTGAAGGCAATCATTATCCAACATGAAGTCGATCATCTATACGGCACCTTATTCACTCAACGCGCGCTCGAACAAAA
>CAZHGF010000064.1:5494-6422 GCA_964531945.1 uncultured Gammaproteobacteria bacterium
AAAAGACGGAGAGTTTGTAAAAATGGCAAGCTAACAAGACGCATAGCGTCAAGAGTTCTGTGTTCAGAGCAAAAAACAACAAGGAAATAAGCACATGCTTAGTTGTAATTTTATTGCCTTAATGCTTTGTACTTACGCGTTATATCATCGTTCCCACATTCGGCAGCAGGATCGAAAGAATGATCCCTACAAGTGGCCGCAAGATTCCTTCAAGCATTGAGGTTGATCCTAAGGGAATGATAAGAAAGATAATGAAAATAAACCCGTACCGCTCCAGCTCAAACCACTCCTTGGCTCTTTTTGATGGTAAGAGACCTCCTACGATCTTAAACCCGTCAAGCGGGTGAATCGGAAGGAGGTTGAATACGCCCAGAACCACGTTATACATCACGAAAAGCTGAAGAAATATTCCTATCAGAAGCATTGGCCCGCTCGGGATCGGCGCATAGGCGAGAATAAACCGAAACAGCAATGAGCCGATAAGAGCCATCGCGAAATTTGAAAGCGGCCCGGCAAATGATATGATTGCTGCGTCTTTTCTCGGGTTTCGTAAGTTATAGGGATCAAACTGCACCGGCTTCCCCCATCCAAAACCAACCAGCAGCAGAAACGCGGTACCCATGAGATCAAGATGTGCCATGGGATTTAAAGTGAGCCTCCCTTGTAACCGCGGCGTCGGATCACCAAGTTTATCAGCAGAAAACGCATGAGAAAACTCATGTACGGCAATAGCAATCAGTATGCATACTGCAGCGATAACAAAGGCGAGTGGATTCTGGAAAAGGGATGTGATCATAGTAGTTTACGATTCCCCACTTCTCCGCCACCTGGCGGATTCGCGGGGCAGGCACCGTTCACTGTTCATGGTAACAGAATGGTCACATGGTTATATGGCTTCTAAACCATTTAACAATGTAACCATTGAGCC
>CAZHGF010000065.1:0-6065 GCA_964531945.1 uncultured Gammaproteobacteria bacterium
CCATTACAGTCCGCGTCCCCCTCATTTCTTCCCGGACACCCCGCGGGTGTCGGAGTGTTTGTCAGAGCGGTTGATGGGAACACAATCGGTGTGTTTGTTGGTCCAACGGTTGGTGTGAGTGAAGGAAACTGAATTGGGGTATTGGTCGGGCCAACAGTTGGTATTGCTGTCGGTCTTACCATTGGAGATGGTGTTGGTGTACTCGTTGGGGGCACTCGGGTTGCCGTCGGAGGAATAGGAATCGGGGTAAAGTAATCTGATCCCAAAAGTCTCTGAAACCACTCCTCTGTCATCTCAGGAGTATCAATTGCCGCGACTACACATTTTGGTGTCCAGTCGCTGTTGTATACGGTAAAGTTGTCATTTGAATCAGGTCGCACCGTTACTACTTCCCAACCAATGGTATTTCCCTTTGCGATAGTGTTTTCTAGTAGCTGGCGGGTATAGTTTGCCCGATCGCTTTGGCATGCTTCATCAAAGTCACCATTAATGGTCATATGTTCAGAAAGTGCCCAGTTTTTTTGCCGTGCAATTTCACGAATGGTATTGTATCCAGAATCACATGGACCAGTAAACGGATGGCGACAATAGCCCCAGTGCCAATTTACCTGGATAATATTCGCTGTCTGAAGGGCATTGAGAAACTCGATAGAGTTTCCGTTTATATACCGCATATCATGTCCACTTACATCATTGCCAACATCCAAGTAATCAACGGCAATAAGCCCATCATTACCTACTATCTCTCGAATTACCCTCGCGTCTCCATCAATCCACTGAGCCAAGTGGCGTGCTCTAAATCTATTCCAGTTTGAATTCTGGTCATTTTTATCTGAATCAGATGGCGGCCAACTCCCTCCTTCTCTGAGATATGACTGTCGCGCTGCCTCTGAGTAGTCAAGAAAATGTTGAGTTCCATAGTAATGTGGTTCAACCGCTGTTTCATACCAGAGAACTTCTGAAGTGTTCATTTTTCTCAGTACATTTTGTATAAAATTTCTGCTTACTCTCAGGTAGTTATCATTAATAATTGACTGAACTTTTACTGGTGAATTCGGACCATGCCAATAGGTGTCCCGTGCCAGTTCACCACGCGAGTTGACTGCTTGTGCATCGGGATACCTCTCAAAAAATGCTGGTGGAATAGCAATTCCTCCTACGTTTCCCGTTTCAAAATCAACGCTAATATACATACCCTGTCTTCTTGCCTCTGCGATAAATCTATTTATGTTGACAAGATCAGGATCGTTATCTATTATTCCATCCCCGTTTGAGTCAAAGTGTATCCAGTAGATACTCAGTTTAATTGCGTTATAACCCTTATTCTTTAGTATTGATATCCAGCTTCGGGTATCCTCAGCCGCCCAATTGGCCAGAAGCCATGCTGTTTTTAAAGCAATTCTTTGATTATTGACATAGAGTTTTTGATTAATAATTCTCGCATTAAAACGACTACTTCCAGTAGCCTTGCTTTTTTGTGCCCGCTCCCGAAAGGTCAGATAGGAAAAAATAACAAGCGCTATTAATCCGAGAAGAACAAAAAAAATGACCTTAATCCTTTTTCCCATATATTACTTAAGGGTAAAGGGTGAAGTGAAAAGCGTCAAGCGTTAAATCATCTATCATGAAACACGAAACGTGAAACATGGTATTTTTTGCTTTCTTGTTCCACCGTTCAAACTCGGTTTCATGTTACATGATTCATGTTTCAGGCTTCATATCTTAATGCTAAACGCTTGGCGCCTGGCGCTCAGCGCAAATACGTTCCCCTCCATATCTCAAAATCGGTTAAAGTCACCCTCCCATCACCATCAAAATCAGATTGTTGGGTACTATCCTCTCCCAAATACTCCCCTCTCCATATCTCAAAGTCAGTTAAGTTTACTGCACCATTACAGTCCGCATCCCCCTCATTTCTTCCCGGACACCCCGCGGGTGTCGGAGTGTTTGTCGATCCTGGCGGAGTTATACTCGTTGAAATCAGTGTGGGTGATGGAGATGGCACTGGTGTATTGGTGGGTGGAATAGGTGTGGGAGTACGAGTAGGCGTCGGCGGAACGGGTGTAGGAGCCCGTGTTGGTGTCGGAGTATTGGTTGGGCGGGGAGTCGGCGTGGATGAAGGAATTATCGTCGCGGTTGGCGGTACTGGCGTACTGGTGGGTGGAATGGGGGTACTGGTTGGAGGAATTGATGTGGCAGTCGGTGAAGGCTCGTTGGCGCATGCCGGCCGTTGGGGCTGTACATTACGGCAAAGAGGGCTGTTTGAGCGGGTATCCTGTTGATCCAGCTCAGTCGCCTGCAGCGTTTTTCTGACATTGATACACGTTTGAGAGCCTGATTGATATAAATCAACGCACGATTGCATAACAGCAGTGTAAAAATCTTTATAATTTGAGTTAGCTCTCAGGTAGACGGTTAATGCCCGGTAGATAATCGGCATACTCCGTTCTTTTCCAATACCGCTCACCGTACAACCGTTAAAACTGCCTCCTTCAGTCATGAGGTAAAACGCTTTATTGGTAACCCCGTTGTTATAATGAACTCCGCCAAAATCCTGATAACCGCAGTAGTAAAAGGGTGAGAATAATCTATCGGGGCTTATATGATATATATAACAGCTCCTCCCTTGACAGTTATCTTTGTAACACAACCCGTTTGGATTATCGGCATAGGGATAATCACAGTTCACCCGTTGTTTTCCTGATATATATGCCATATTGGGCGGATCGTCCATTTTCCGCACAACTCCAAGAGAGGGATCTTCTCCGAAACTCCAATCCTGACGAACAATCGCGTAACCAGACATATCGGCAATACTCGCATCTAAGGCTCCCTGTTGATCTGAAGAATAAAAATCCACAGAGCTGTGGATGAGGCCATGTCCTACTTCATGTCCGACCACATCGTTTGCAACCATGCCATCACAAATTGACATATATCCTGCTTCCCGCGAAGCTCCAGTCCAAAAGGCATTCGGACACTGGGTAAATCTGTTCACATGAGTGTACCCTTGTAAAATACTCCCTCTTCCATCATAGCTGTCTCTTTGAAAAGTAGTAAAGAGGTACTGATAGATATCTCCAAAAATATCATAGGTTCTATCGCTTTCCGATTCTCCCGACGCGGCACTCCCCTCCTGCCGGACCACCGGACAACTACTGCGCTGGTTGATGGCGCGGCAGTTATAAACCGTTCGTGAGAGCGCATGGCGCACGTGAGATATTTTGTAGAGAATATTCCCGTCTACCTGACTGATATAATATGTCATCGAGAAATCAACCGGGTCCTTATCTACCACCACCGTTACCCCATAAGTGAGGTAATTCACCTCATCATCATCAATTCCTAAAATAGATTTATTGATAATCGTAGGCCTTACAGAGTCAATGGGAAAATCAGGAAGCTCCAGAGTTCGCAATGCAGCTGAAGGGGTATCTGATCGAATGATATCATTATGTGCATAATCTTCCCGCGCCTGCTCAAGCGCAATCTCCCGTGCCTGAACTTCTGAGAGTGTACCCCGCGCGATAGCGTTACTTAAGGCAAGATTTCCATCAAGCGCGTATATTTCTTTTTCATTCTTCAGGTGCACCGCAAGTTGTGCCCCGAGCACGGGAATGGTATCAATCTTTTGTGAGTAAAAATAGTGATCCGCGTCAAGATTTTCGAAAACTCCATCTTTGTCGCTTACTTTACGGGAAAGGCTGGAGTTCTGAAGAAAATTTTGTGGAATCAACCGCTCAGTCGCTGTCCGCTCCCCAAAAGGACGGGAAAATAGCCCTACCTTACTTTCTACCGGCGTCGGGGTGACCGCAGAGTATCTGATATCGCGACTTAAAAACTCAATCACTCCAGCATCACCGCTACTTTGCGTTTTATAGAGGTATCCATCGTCTTTATACAGTGAGATATCGGCTGAAGCAGTGGCTTTTTCTACCCCGGACTCTTCGGAAATATTAGTCGTATCAAGAATATTCCCGGCGCTCGCGCTGCTCTGATCAACAACAGCACGAAAGATGTAATATCCGAAAACCGCAAAACTTATTACACCAACAGTGAGAATCGTTAAGAATCCTTTTCGTGAGATTATTGTTCCCATTTTTTATAATGTAACACCACTGAGTCATCTGAAAATTTCTCTATAGTAACAATATACCCGAAAACTTCCTGGGAAAGAAGTGTGTATCCGACTATTCCTCCGCTCTTAAACTCCAGTTCACGAACCTCAGAGTTTTTCGAAACTCGTATCTTCGCATACTCAATACAATCACGACAGTTTTGATCAGGAGCTTCTACTTCTAAAAGCTGAAGAAAAATATCGGTTTGAGGGATCTTTATTTGTTTATGAAGCGGAAGCGTAAAGGTATTTCCAATGTTTTTTTGATTTAAGGATTGAGATTTTTGAGTAATCGTATAATTTTTATACAACGCTATGACGATTATAATCGTTATAAACGATATGAGGATCATACTCCCAACTCCGAACCCCGAACGCCAAACTTTCATTATTCATCATACTTAACCGATAATGACGCAATAAGGAGTGAGTAATCAAGAGCATTGATAATACCATCCAAATTCACGTCAGCTCTTTCCAGTACTGCCGGATCGGTTGAACCGAGGTTATTGGCGATGAGTGAGATATCGGCAGACGTTACTACTCCATCCTGATCAAGATCTCCGACAAGGAGAATAATTCGGGTAAGATCAACCTCGTTAAACTCCTGGTCAAGGTAAAGGTATGCCTCATCTCCACACCGGTATGTTCCCGGGAATGTCTCTTCAGGATAGTTCCAGCAGATACGTTTCTGTAAATGTTTTGGACCTTTTACAAAGAGTTTGTACCGAGGATAATCAGATCCTCCTGCTCGAGCAGAAGACTGCGGAAGCGTGAAACTGGCGACTCCTGACCATACACCCGCGGGGTGTCCCTCGATGGTTGAAAAATAGTTGGTCTGGGTCACTCCTCCGGCAGGGAGGTTACCGCCGGTCAGGGTAACTTTAACCGGAATCTGCGCACTCCGTGAGGCAGTAATACCCTGTAGTTTTAATTTTATAAAGAGCGCGACGCTTCCTGATGGTGGAGGAATACTGGGAATTGGCGGCTGGCTTATAGTCTGGGTAACCAGTATCGACGGAATGGGAAAACCGGTTGGAGTACCGGTGATGCTGACTGCCGGCGTCGGGAAAATGGTGGGAGAAATCCCGGGAGTCAAAGAAATACCGGGCGTTGGCGTAATGGTAATTCTTTGGTTTGTGGTAACAAATGGGGTTATGGTGATATTTGTCGGGCGCGGCGTCGCAGACGGGCTGGAAACAGGGGTCAGACTCGTTCTCGGGGTCACGGTGAGCGATCCTGATGGACTTGCAACCGGTGTACTACCGGCTGATTCGCCAAAAGTAAAATCTGCCTCTTGTACCGTATTGTATCCATACTGATATCCGGGACCAGTCCCGACGATCTGAGTAGTCGCAGTATTTACTTTTAACTTTCCTGAACCGGTGGCAGTACCTCTCACGGTGACCTGTACCCGTACTGCTGCTGGCGGAGATTGTTCTGAAGCCTCAGCCAAAACATACGCTCTCCTTTGAGCACTAACATTCTCAAGTATTTTTTCAAACACCACCTGATTTTCAGGGTAAGAAGTTGGATCACCAACCCGCACTATCTGTGCTACTCCCTCTGTTGATAAAACACCACTGAAAGCAGTGATTTTATTTCCTGAGGTGACCGGTTGAACAATGATGTCAACTGTTTTATCCTGATTCAGGGGAACTGAGCCGATCTGCTCGGAAAAGAGAATATTTACTTTCTCCTCATCCGCGCGGGACCGAAACAAGTTGGCGTTGATAAACCACAGGAACAGAATAATACTGGCCAGAGCCACCATAAGAATCACCGGTAATCGTTTATTTTGTAGGAGGGTATTCATATATACAAATTAAAAACAGTTAAAAAGCTTTTACCGGCCATTTTTCATTTCCAAATAAAAACTATACTTGTTTTTAAATATTTTTTGAAAAAAAGCTAAATCTTAAACAAAATCAGCTTTTAAGCCAATATT
>CAZHGF010000066.1:0-6035 GCA_964531945.1 uncultured Gammaproteobacteria bacterium
ATCTGACATCAGACATCTCCTTTAAAACGGATTCTCTTTCGTCGGGTAACTTTCTGCATCAACAGAAGTATCGGTCTTAAGAATAATATTAAGCTTTCCTTTAATTTTCTCCATAAGTTCTAAGTCCTTCTTTACCACTGGTTCTACTGACTCAATATTCGTCGGAACTTTCTTATTGTAGAAGTTGACCGATAACCGTACACTATTTACGCCTGATGAACTAAAATCAATCTTTTCATTGGTAATGAGCCTCCCTCCCGCAAACGAGTAGTTTTCCAGAAACTTGAGAAACGTTTGCGGATCCCCCTCTCCGGTGATCACAATCGAGTAGCGTTCTTTTGTTGACGCCGAGAGGTTGATCGCATAGTTGGTAATTGTAAAACCGGTACTGATCGATAAATTTTCCAGCGCGTATATGATTGAGAAAAAATCCTCCCGCTCAGGTATCAGCTGGGTAAGTAATTGATTGTAATCATCTATCTGCTCTTTCACAAGAGAGGTATTAACCTTTAATACATTGACTTTATCCTGTAAGGTAGTTACCTCATTCTCCAAACCGATCAGTTTATCTTTTTCTTCAATATATCCTCTTACGACAAACGAAACGAGCAAAATAAGAATAAATACGATAAGAAAAGCGGTTACCGATGGAATATTTCTCAGCAGTACATATTTATTCATAATTGTGCCTCCTTTTCTTTGTCTGAGAGAATTCTAAATTTTCCTTGAAAATTCAACATGTACCCTTTGGTGCTCTCTTTTTGAGCGCTGAGTGAAAATGCGGTTAGCTCTAGCATTTCAAAATTTTTAAGAAAAATGTCGGACTCAATAAATTTGAAAAAATTGTACATAGACTCATAATTCAGGAATTGAATAGAGAACTGTGTCTGTTTATTTTTATCGATAGTAAGCGATTGGACCACGGCAGCATTACTACTCGATTTGATTGAGTTATCGAGTATTTTGTAGTAAGGGAGAAACTCGGCATCTTCTTTCAAAAATTTTTTCAACTGCTCTTTTTTGAGGAGAAAGTACGTCGTCTCAACTTCGTTATTCTTATTTTCCACTATATAGTTGAGTAATCCTTGCTTTTGGTTTAAAAGCCCATTAATTCTGTTTTTTTGAGCTATCGAAAGGACAATAAATATCAGGAAAACAATAAACAAGAGAATTCCTACGCTACTTGCGTATAGGATAGCCTTCTCCGTAAGAAAAAATGATACCGGAGAGCGGGTAGTTTTGGCAAAGAGATTTATTCGCTTTTTCTGAATCATAGGGATCCGGCAATGACAGAAACAAATGACGAAATATCCTGTCCGTAAGATTGGGTTAAAGGATTTGAGATGAGAACTTGATTCAGAGGCACTGCCGAGGAGGGAAGGTTCACGAGTTGATTGATCTTTTTATCAAACAGAGTAACCGAGCTACTCATATTAAGAAGATGTATACTCCCAATCTGCACATTGAGTCGCTCTCTGGTAGTGGCAACGAACTTTTGAATCTCCATCACCAACTCATTACAGATCGGTGAGAGAATTGCGTCAAGATTATAAGATCCACCCTGTGCGAATCCAATGGATTTTAATAATTCAGCGCCTTTCTTATCATCTACATTCAAATTAACTTTGACACTTCTTAATAAAAGTTCATAACCTATCTTGATACTGCGCGAATAGGAAATAACCGAGGTTTTTGCATCAATTAAGTAAAGAGAACTGGACAAATATCCAAAATTAAAAATGAGTGTAGAAATACCATTATTTTGCTTTTGAAGTTTTTCTGCGTATAGTCGTCCAACAGCGGTAAGCTCATTTTCTAACATTCCCGTTGATAATCCAGCGAGCACTATTGTCCTTTCTATTTGAGAAACGAGCTTTTTAGGCGCTGCAACAATAAGAACAAGAAGTTTCTTGTTTTGCTGATCCTCATAGAGAATCTCAATATCAAGGTTGGTTTCTTCTATTGGCATTGGGATAAACTCATCAGATTGGTAGCGGATCGCAGAAAGAAGCTCTTTCTCTTTCAACATCGGCATCTCAATCACTTGAGAGTAACTTACCCCATCAGGGATCACTATATTCACTACCTTTTTCTTAATCTTCAAACTTCCGTAGAGCTTCGCGATCACATCAGCTTGTTTATCAATCACTTCTTTGTTATCGCTTACGTAGAAATTAGGGGTTGTTTCTACTTGTCCCAGTGCGGTAATCTCAAGTTTGTCTCCAGAAACCCTCACATCACCAATACGGGTATACTTATCCTGCAGATCCAGAGAAAATGCGTCACTCATACATTTAGTATGAAAAATATCGTAAACGAAGTCAAGCGTATTGAGCTTAAGCGTTATGGGTTCAATGAATGGTTCAATTGCTCAATGGTTACATGGTTAGTGACCACAAAACTACCTTAACCATATCTTTTACGATGAACAGTGAACTATGAACGCATAACGCTTGACGTTATGATTACTACTGAAAGTTCCGTAATTTGACTTGAGTCTTGTAGGTGAGTTTAGCTATCTCTTCATTCCGTGTCGACCCAGATGAACAGACAGCATTGCTGTAGCAGATATCAAACTGAATTGTGACAATGGATCCGGAATACGTCGCACTTCGGATACAGGATATTGAAAAGTTTTCAATCCGTACCTTACTGGTAGTCAAATCGCCATCCAGATAATCACCGTTGGTATCTGCAGCAAGCGCCGTACCACTTAAGTAATACTGAAACCACTTGTCGCTTTTGTCCCGGAAAAAGAAGTTTGAACCCGTTGTTGCTCCGGAAGTGCTATTGGTTGTTGTATTAGAACAATACTCGGTACCAAATACGTTGTCAGCGTAAATTTTCACCGCGTTGCTTCGAATAGCGGTAGTCATAATGTTAAGCGCATTATCACCCTGGCGCTTTATTTCTGATAACCGTAAAGTTTTTACCTGCTGCTGAAGAACGGAAAATACAATCGCAAAAAGAGCCGGTAACGCAAGACCGATCACCGCAATCACGACAATCAACTCGATAAAGGTAAAACCTCTCCTATGGTAATTCATAATTAATACAAGACCTTAGGTAATATTCATAGCATTATTCTATTACGCTAAACACGGTATTTATCGGCACCTTATAATTATTTCCCGCATCCGACCAAGAAACGGTTACCTGGATGTTTACACTGGTTGGGGGAGTACCGACACTGGTTAATAGCGCTTGCCGTTTGTAAATTGCGGGGGTCAGAGAAGTTGAAGCGCTGCAGGATCCGTTCGAACCCCATGCGGTAATCGGAGATGTTGAAAAACAGTATGTTATTCCCCCGGAGCTTGCCTTCGTAGAGGAAAAGCTATTGAAGTCTTTTTCCTTCTCATTACGCAGCCAGTCAATAAGTTCCTGAGCGTAGTGAGAGGCAAGAATTTTATGTTCATTTACCTTCATAACTTGAACCGAAGTGATAGTAATTGCGATCGCGACCACGAAAAAAGTTCCCAGAATTGATATGAAAATGAGAACTTCAACGAGAGAGAAACCTTTTGCGGTATTCATTATGGACACGGGGTAGGACAGCTAATTTCTGTTATTGAACCGATAGCATCTACTTTAATATACTTACAGTTACTTGCACTGTTTTGTACCTTAATACATGCTGCGGTTGCAACTGCTGTGCCCCCTGCATTTATATTATAAAAGTTTATTGACAAAGTAGGTGTCGGGAATGATAAACTCTGATCGATAGTAGGATATATTTTCTCTGTTGGCGTACCGGTTGTACAATTTGGTACTAACTTATATTGATTACCACCATATATTACAACCGAATACCCGTTTACTTGTGGCGTAGTTGCGGGATCGCCACAGAGAGAAGCATCTGCCGCACTCGATTTTTTCTTCGCAAAATCAAGAATGTCCGCGATTTTTCTCGTTTCACTCTCTAATTTCTTCTCATTGGTGTAGTTATTATAATACGCAAGAAATATTCCTGAGAAAAAAATTCCGACTGCGGTAACAACGAGAACTTCGATGAGGGTGAATCCTTTCCGTGAAACATGAAACATAAAACATGAAACATCCATACCAATGCTTCATGTTCCATGATTCATGCTACATGCTTTATTTCTGTCCATACGGTCCCAGACAGTAGTTGCAGGTAATACTGGTACCACAACTGGGAGATCCGCTACAGGCCGAAAAGGCACCTCCCTCAAGATATGCGCCGAGCGTATAATCGGAGCCTGAAGAAGTATAGTAGTATAAATAAGTAGAATCTTTGGGGTCTTTGGGAATTTTACTCATATAGGTATTACTCCCATCAGTAATTGAACCTGTTCCAAAGGCCATTCCCGGAGCTGCAGCAGCGGTGGGATAGACGTTCGTCGTACTGTTGCTTCTGTACTGCTCGATCGCCGCACGAATATTTTCTAAATCAGCCCTTCTCCTCGCATTACGTGAGTTTTTGTTAAGGCTCGTATACGAAGCTGCTCCCGCTGCGGCAAGCAAACCAATAATGGTAGCTACAACGAGAACTTCGATGAGGGTGAATCCTTTCCGTGAAACATGAAACATAAAACATGAAACATCCATACCAATGCTTCATGTTCCATGATTCATGATACATATTCTCACTGTTGATTCTTCAAACAATATCCCGTTGGCGACTCTGACTCAAGAGAATAAGTACATATTTCATACCCTGCGGTACCAACTGAGACGGTAGGATACGGTGTGCCTGATTTGGGATCGACAGGAACAGTTGGCAATACAGCTACCGTTGGTACAACGCTGGGACACACGATACTTGAAGCAATCGCTGTTGGATATGCGAATCCACAAATTGAGTAATACTGTTCCATCGAGTTTTGAATAACTTTAAGGTCGCTTTTTCGTTTTGCGTCACGGGATTTTTTCTGCGCGGTACTGTAGGAAACTGCCCCCAAACCGGTAAGCACCGCGATAATACCGATGACGATCAGCATCTCAAGGAGAGTAAACGCTTTAACGGTTTGATGCATATAACGTCAATACTAATAAATTTCTCATGCGGTTACAACTAATGACCTCATCGCACTTTAACCACCGCGCATTTATTTGCGGTACAGGTGAAACCGCTGCAGTCTGAGCAATCGCTATCGGCAGCGCTTCCTGCTTCAAGACATGAACACAATGTATAGGTTAAATTAGTATTATCTACATCATAGTAGTAAGGCGTGGGAGTAAGATTCCCCGGATCACAAGGTATTTTCTGTAAATAGACGAGCGCTGGTGTGGGAGCATCTCCTAAGACACCATTACAACTTCCTAGTGTATTAGCGCCTGACTCGGTAGGGTAGGCGATTGGAGCAGTTTTATCTTGACGATAAAGCTCGAGCGCCTGCTGGAGCTGTTTCACATCTGATCTTCGCTGACTGTCGCGGGCTTTTTTCTGAGCAGTACTGTAATACGTAGTACCCATTCCGATGAGCACTCCAATAATAGCGATGACGACGAGAAGCTCAAGAAGCGTGAAACCCCGCTTGCGACTATTCATAATTTCCCTCTCATCTGCTAATTCGGTTCTGTTAACTTATGACATTTAGAAGCTCCGATATTCGTACAGGATGCAGCATACGCCACAGGACATGATTCAGTATCGGTACTACCAGGACTTTCTAAACACGCATATAATTCATAGGTGGGAGGTATAGCAGCATTATCCGGAACAAAGTGGTATGCAAACGGTGTCGGATTTGCAGTATCACACGGCATTTTTTTCATATAGGTAACATTCGTTGTGCTGTTTACCACCGGGGTTGCGCAACCGACAAGAGTTGGGTAAACGTGGGGAATTACATCATCTTTATACAACTCCAGTGCCTGTGCTATCTGTCGGAGGTCTTCTTTCCGCTTCGCGTCCCGTGTTTTCTTTTGAGCATTGGTAAAGTAGATCGTAAACATCCCAACAAGTAGTACCATTATACCGATGACTACGAGGAGTTCGAGAAGCGTGAAACCTTTTTTATTCTGTAACATGAAACATGAAGCATGTAACAACTTATGACGCTACACGCTAC
>CAZHGF010000067.1:0-6000 GCA_964531945.1 uncultured Gammaproteobacteria bacterium
TACCATGTGAACCAAGACATTAAAACTGCGGACTATTAGTCCGCAGAAAGGTTATTGATAACCGATTGAACTCGATCAGTAAGTTCGGGACTAACGTATCTACCCTGATTAATAATGGCAGATACCGTAGCAACAGATACTCCTGAAAGCCTTGCAATGTCTCTTATCGTAGGTTTTTTCCATTCAGGTAATACTTTACTTTCTGAGGGAACTGGACGCATTTTGAGAACTCCTAGAAATCCTTGAGTAATGATTTTTAAAGTATCTCCATCGACAGGGAGACGTCCGACTGCTTCCTGGTCAGAATAGAAAGTTATATCGCCTTCTTTTACATCGACAATCAACTGAGTAATCTCGGGAGGAGTACCTTTTTCTGCCATATTAACCTATAATATAGCACAACACGAAACATACCGCAAGTGGTTGTCATGTAACTACTCAGTTGCTTTCAGTAAATGGTTATTGCGATCCTGCCGACTCGCGGAGAAGCAATCTCATGAGATCGCCACGCTTCACTTCGTTTCGCTCGCGATGACAGCGGTACTGGTGGAGAGGAGAGCGTTCCAATCGTTCGCAAACTTGCGGAGACCCTCGTCGAGGAGATCTCCCTCTGTTTTTTCTACTTTGTACTCTTCGTAGTTTTTGTGGAGCGGGAGATTTTTATAAACGATGGATTTAAGGCCGTCATGCTTAATCCGGTAATGTTCGTCAGGCATCCACCGTTCTTGCTCTATCCATTCCTGAACCAGCTTCAGAGGAATCGTCACAATATCCACACCCATGAAGATGCAGGCGTATAAATGATTAAGGGTGCGTATGGAGGCGCCGAGCACCTGCACGTGGCATTTGTGGTGCTTGTGACGCAGTTGTTTATCAAATGACCGGTACATACGAATAGTCTGCTTGACCAGATCGAGTCCGTTGTATCTGCGATCATCCCAGCGGCCGATGAAGGGGGAGACAAAGTGAAAATAGTGATTATGGGGATTGCCATCTACAGAGGGGATTTTGTGATGATTTTCCGGTAAAGTCGCTGCGTAGACTGCCGCTGCCTGTTCTTGGGTAAAGACGAGCGTCATATTGACCCGTCCGCCATTTTTAACAAACTCATGGGCTGCTTTGAGTCCTTCCGGAATAGTGGGAAACTTGACATGTATATGCTTTCCCCAGGAAAACATCTTTTCTGCCTGTTTGAGCATTTGTGAGGCTGTTGTATCCCAGTCAGCATAGACCTCAGCGGAGATTGAACCGGCTATTTCTTTTTCAATTTCCTGAACAATCTGTCTGTAAAAATTAAGAAGATCTTTTTCAGTCAGCTTTTTCCCTTTTGCCAGGAACGCTTGTACCTCAGGGTGTTTGGCGACGAGTGAGGGATTTGTCGTCTGTCCTTCCAAATGTCCAAGTAATCCTTTTGCTTTTTTGGTCTCTTCGGGGTTCCCTGAGTCCAGAAAAATCTTGGGAAGTTTTATGGACATATTATTATTATACCTCATGAAACATGAAGCGTGCAACATGAATCAGGAGAACAACCTGCCTCGCCGGCCCGCTTCGCAGCGCCTTGTCGTCGACGCAGGCGCGAGGCGAGCAGGCGGGCAGAGCAAGAGAACAACAGGATTCGGGAGTCAGGGGTCAGGAGTCGAGGTCGGGGTTAGAGGAGAATATACGTTGAAATCTATAATCCCCATAGCATGCTGTTGCAGATTTATCCGGTGGAGAATAATTCGCTCATAGCAAATTACTATTCGTTGTTCAATAATTGTATACATTGGCTATAAAACGTATAATAAAACGATGAGGAAATGGATTTTTTTGGGATTTTTTCTTGCGGTTATCGGAAGCGGAATATATCTCTCTATTTTGGAAGCAAAAAAACCGCAATCAGCTTCCCCGCAATCAAGTATCCCCTTCGTTCCTGCACCGACAGCAAGTCCTGCAGCTAATATTCAAGAATCTACTTCTATTTTTGTTCCCTACTGGGCGGATATGAAGTCGCTTGATGTAGCCTCCTTCGATCGGGTAGCTTACTTTGGTATTGTACCAACAGTACAGGGAATATCCACGTCTGAGGCGGGATATAAAAATGTTGCTTCCTTTGCAAAACAACTACCGGAAAAGAAAGAGGCGCTTCTGACCCTTCGGATGACTGATACGAACGCTGCTTTTTCTATCCTTCAAAATAAGAAAAGTTGGGTAGCAATCGCGAAAGAGAGTATAGAGATCGCAAAAAAAAATAATTTCACCGGGATACTCCTTGACCTGGAGCTGAGCGCGGGGCCATTTGATACGGTCGTCGCGGATGTAAGCAGTTTTGTTTCGATCCTTTCTCAGGAAATAAAATCTGAGGATCTGAGTTTTGCGATTACCCTGTATGGGGATACGTTCTACCGAAAGCGTCCGTATGATGTCGTTTATCTCACGCAGATTGTGGATGAGGTGATGATCATGGGGTATGACCTTCATAAGGCACGAGGCGAGACAGGGCCCAATTTCCCGCTTCGGGGCAAACAGAAATATGGTTATGATCTTGAAACATTGCTGGGTGATCTCTCCGGAGTCCCCGCGGGAAAAATCACCTACATTTTCGGGATGTATGGCTATGACTGGCTGGTTGATGAAAAAAAGAGACCCGTTCGTCCGGCAAAAGCCATAAGCTACACTGATATTAAAAAGAGCTTTATTGATACATGCGAGTGGAAAAGCTGTACGGTACTTCGTGACTCACTTTCTGCTGAAACAGAAGTAAACTATATCGATGATAATCTCGGATACCATATTCTCTGGTTTGAAGATCCTGCTTCGGTTGAGGAGAAAAAAAAGCTGCTGAAACGAAAGGGCATAGGAAATACCGCGTACTGGGTGTATGGGTATTTTTGATGTTCGATGATTGAGTTATCGACTAGGAACGCTTGGCGCTTCGCGTTTGTTCTTTTTTTCCCATTACTCCCATTTCCTTAAGCTTCCACATGAAAAGAGCGCCTTTGTTTTTGGCTTTGGAGTCAACGACAAAGCGGAGCGCTTCCTCAAGTACCGGACGAGGCAGGGTTTTTGCCAGTTTGATATAGAGGCTTTTGTGGCGTTTATCCTCCAGCTTTTCTGACAAATGTACCCCGAACGCCTGAAACTCACGGGAGATGTATTTGTCCTGTAGGGGGTCGAATTTTTTGAGAATATCGTTGATAGACTGCATAGAGAATTCAAAATTCAGAATTTAGAATTGAGAATTAAATTAAGAGTTTAGAATTCCTTTATTCCGAATTTATTCTGAATTCTTAACTCTCAACTCTGAATTAAGAATTTGCTGGTATACCTTCTCATACTCATCGACCATTTTCTCAACCGTGAAGTTCTTTTCAACGTGTTCACGGCATTTTTGACGCATAGAATAGTACTCTGAGGGAGGCATGTTAAAAATAAGTTCAATAGCTTCACACAAGCCTTCAACACCGGTTTTTTTTACAATCCAGTCACCTCGTTTGAGTTCTTCAGACTGGTTGATTAAAAACCCAGTTTCACCATCCTTGATAATCTCTGGAGCTGAACCGCGTGCAAATGTTATAACAGGAGTTCCACACGACATCGCTTCCGTAAACATGAGTCCAAAGGGCTCTTCCCATCGGATATTTTTTTTAAGGATACGGCGACCACCGAGATGTTCAACCTTTGTCTTGAAATCAATCTCACCCGCATACTGCACATAGTGATTATCTACGTACTGTTTAAACTTTTCAAAGTATGCTTCGTTTACCTTATCTACTTTCGTGTGAATAATCAGGGTTCTTTTGGTGGCAAGTGCAGCTTTTGCTCCCTCAATCGCGCCTTTTTCTTCGCTCATTCGAGCTAAAAAGATCATGTAGTTCTGATTTTCAGAGTAGTCGTAAAATGGAAAACTGATCGTATCAGTGCCATTATAAATAGTTTTTACAAAATTAAGTCGTGGCAGATCTTTTCTTTGATTATTGGATATCGATATGTGATAGTGATCTTTATACCTCAGAAACACTTCTTTCTCCTGAGGAAGATTTAAAGGACCATGGTGAGTAATAAGAATTTTCTGTTTCAGACGATCTGCGAAAGAAAGAAATCTCCAGCTGGCGTGGTTATGAATTATATCATAGGAATTTTGTAACAGGCAATCATATGTTGTGGTGACTGCTTGTATTTTTGCTTCTTCTCTTAATACCAGATTCGAGTAGTAGAGTGGTATTGTACGAAGAGCAGTCTCAGTAATAGGGATAAGATTATATACGGGCTCTTTTTTTTTTTTTTTTTTTGCAAAGAGATCAACACTATGGCCTTTTTTTCCCATGCCATGAGCAATCTAATAAACAATCCATTCTATCCCGCCATACTTTTGAGGAGGAATTGTTTCTTCAACTGGAGCAACGATGGCGACTTTCATAGTGTAATGGTAACACACTCTAAGAGTTAAGCGTTATGTGTTGAGAGAAAGAGTGGTAGTTAAATGGTTCTATTGTTACATGGTTACCATGATTGAAAAACCATAGAGCCGTGTAACGATCCCACCATATTGTTATGATGAGCCTTTAGAGGAGTCTTTTATAGAGCACGATGAACTTCTCGACAATCTTATCCCATGAGTAGTGTTCTTTGATGGTAAACGCTGCGTTTTCCGCGACTTTGCTGCGGAGTTTTTTATCTTTGAGCAGTTTGAGAATGCGTTCTGCCAGTGCTTTCCGATCATGGGTGTCGACAATAAAGCCATTCAGGCCATCGATAATGACCTCTTTACTGCCGGCTACATGAGACACTATTGGGGTGGTGCCACAAGCCATTGATTCAAGCGTCGTGAGTCCGAAGGGTTCAAACCGACTCGCGAGTGCAAACACGTCTGCCTGACGATAATAAGATGGAAGAGTAGTATTATGGTCGATATTTTTAACGAACGTTACCCGATCAGTCATTTTGTTCTTTTTAATATGGTGGAGAAGTTGTTGCTCGGTTAATTTTTCTTCTTCAGACCGTGTTTCATCCGGACCTCCCCCTACCAGATAGTAATGAAAGTCAACCTTGTTTTTAATGAGAGCCAACGCATCAACTACCCGATCCAGGCCTTTGGCAGGTACAAGACGACTGACCGTAAGAACCGCGTTTTTTTTGAGTTTTACTTTCTCATCTTCTTTTGTGGCCGCAGTGTTAAATCGTTTTGTATTGATTCGCGGATATATAACCTGGAGTTTTTGAAAATCAACGATGGAATGTTCCATCATAAGAATTCTGTTTGTCTCACAGATCGTGATGATCATATGCGCCTTATCAAGTATTTTCTGTTCGATAGCGATACGGACATGGTAGCGGTAAGCACGCTTCAGCTTTTGCGGCGGAAGGTCTTCGACGTTCATCTCGGTTTGCTTGAGTTTACCGAGGGAATGGGGTGTGTGGACATGGGGAAGATCAAGCATTTTGGCAAGCAAAATACCTAAATAGCCGCCATCCCAGTAGTGTGAGTGGATAAGGTCATATCTTTTCCGTGCCTTTTCAAGGTAGAGCATGAAGTTTTGTGCCATCTCGGGCATAAACTCATACATCTTTTCTTTCGGGACAAATTGCTTCGGCCCGCATGGAATCCGGACAATTTTTACATTTTCCCATACTTGTTCTTCCTGAGGGAGATCGTCGAATTGTCGGGTTATGATATCGACTTTGATGTTTCTTTTTGCAAGAGCATGGGCAAGCTCAAACTCATAAAGGGTTTGACCGCCGGTATCGGTTTTGCCAAGGGGGGGAGGGTACTGGACGTATCCATGCGGATTTAAAAAGCAGATGCGGTTTATTTTTTTTGCTGGTTCGGACTTTTTTCCCAGATGGGGCATGATTGTATTATAACAGATATGTATGTTGAGGCTCTCTGATGATCTTAATTTCGCCGGAACCGTTGAAGCAATTGGAATGCATGGGCCGCTTTTAGTAAAGATTGAGGCCCTTGTAATTTATCAGGATCACTATAGAGAAGACGATTTGTATCTGAAAGAACAGCAAAAC
>CAZHGF010000068.1:0-486 GCA_964531945.1 uncultured Gammaproteobacteria bacterium
TCCCATATCCGAACATACTATCACTCACTGTTCGGATTCCATTTTGAACTCGTGTATGCGTAGTACTAAATACCAAATGCTACAATATAGTATGAAAATAGCTGTATTGGGCGGAGGGTTTGGCGGGTTAAGCGCCGCTCTCTATCTCAATCAAAAAGGACACGAGGTAACGTTGTTTGAGAAAGAGCAGATACTGGGGGGGCTTGCGGCTGGGTTTAAAGGAAAAAACTGGGATTGGTATCTGGAGCGCACGTATCATCACCTCTTCTCCAATGATTATGATATTCTCAATTTTGCCAAGGAGATTGGGTTCCACGGTATTGATTTTTACTCTCCTGAGACAGCATCGCTCTATGAGATCTCAGATGTCAGATCTCAGATGTCAGAAAGAAAACAGACATCAGTCATCAGTCATCTGGCATCTGGTGTCAGACATCTAAGATCTAATATTTACCGCATAATTCACGTAGATACTCCGCAGGACTT
>CAZHGF010000068.1:496-5959 GCA_964531945.1 uncultured Gammaproteobacteria bacterium
TTCTCACCATTTCTTACCGTGTACGAGCGGTACACTGCTGAAGAGTTTCTCACGAAAACGCAGGGTGAGGTGATGTGGAATATCTTCTGGAAAGAGCTGATGCGGAAAAAGTTCGGTAAATATGCGGGAAATATATTGGCTTCCTTTATCTGGGCACGGATTACGAAGCGGACAAAAGATTTAGGGTACGCGCATGGTGGATTTCAAAAGTTCATAAATCATGCGGAAAAAGAGTTAGAGAAGAGGGGAGTGGTGGTGAAAAAAGGCTTTCAGATTGGGGAGATAGAGGTTAATCGTTCACAGTTTATGGTTCACGGTTTGTGGCAGGTAACAAGAGAACAAGAGAGCAAGAGAGCAATGTTGGGTATCAAGCGTCAAGCGTCAAGCGGGAGTGAGATATTTGATGTTGTAATTTCAACATTACCCACCCCGATACTTACTAAAATTACTCCAAATCTTTTACCGCAGAGCTACCTCGATAAATTAAGAAAAATTCAATTCCTTCACGCGGTGAATATCATTCTAGAAACGGAAAAACCGATACTCGATAAAACATACTGGCTCAGTATTTGTACTCCCAAGCTTCCCATGATGGTGGTGGTACAGCACACGAATATGATTGATAAACGTCATTATGACAATCATCACATCGCATACTGCGGTAATTATATCGACTCAACTGATCCGTTGGTCAAAATGCCCAATGAAGACGTTTATAATTACTATTTCCCACATTTGAAAAAAATAACGGTGAACCGTGAACTGAGAACGGTGAACCATTATGTTTTCAAAGCCCCTTTCGCCCAACCGATCTTTGATAAAGAATTCCTTAAAAACAAACCTGATTTTATTACTCCGGTCAAAAACTTTTTCATCGCCAATCTTGACATGACGTATCCGTACGACCGCGGCACCAATTACGCAGTGAAGTTGGGGAGAGAGGTGTCTAATTACTTATAAGACAGACCTTAAACCTTAGACCTTAGGAAATTTGGTGAGCTTTGTTGTGTATAAGCGACTGCAATAATTATTCATAACTGGAACACTTAATTGTATGACAGGTCAAAATCAATTTGAAAAATTGGAGGTATGGAAAAGATCGCACGAGTTAGTTAAAAAGATATACCCATTGTTAGAAAATTTTCCTAAGAGTGAAAAATATTCATTAGTTGATCAATTAAGACGTGCGTCTCTCTCTGTTCCAACAAACATCGCAGAAGGTAATGAGAGAGGTACGGATAAAGAGTTTATTAAATTCTTATATACCTCTAAGGGTTCATTGGCAGAAACGAAATATTTTCTTATATTGGCAAGTGATTTGGGCTATATTAACATGGAGATTTCAAAAACCCTGTTACAAGAAGCCAATGAAATAGGAATGATGTTAAGTGGTCTTATCAAATTCTATAAATCTAAGGTCAAAGGTCTAAAGCGTTAGCGTGCTAAGGTCTAGATTACTTTTTCAGTTCTGCTTTAAAGTAATCGACATACGGAATCGCTGCTGGATCCTGTCCGTAGAGGACTGACATGTACATCGTCAGATAGCTGCCGAAGCCCATGAGTTCAAATGCCTGCTCAATTTTTGTTTTACCCTTCAGTTCATACCACACGGTTTCAATGTGGTTTTGCTCGATGACATCTCTGGTGATGGAGAACCGTTTTTGAATAGAAGGGGAGTAGAGACTTGAATAAAATAAGATAAACAACGCCATTTTTGCGTGTTCAGATGGAAATTTTAATCCTTCCATCATATGATGGTTCAGCTCGGGAATAACCCGGGAAGAAGAGATTGATTTAGCGGTTTCGTTCGTTTGATTTTGCACTGCGTTACCAACACCAGTCAAATGTTCAGCAACAAGATAATAGGGATACCGCTCAAGAAGTTTTTCGGCAAGTTGTTTCGCCGGATTTGCTTCTTTCGGTATTTCCAGTTTGCAACTGGTGAGAAGTGACGGAAGGTTTTCAAAAGCACTGTCTACTTCTTGCTTATCCAGTTTTAAAAATCCCAGCTTCATCAGAAGTCCCAAGTGTCCACCTACGGAGTAGCCAAAGCCAATACGCGGTTGACCGGATGGGTTAAGCACGGGGTTAAAAACATATCCAGTTTCATGATACTCTTTTAAGAGTTTTTCGACGTCTCCTCCCGCGGTGACTCCCGTTATTCGCGCTCCCATCTCTTTCGCGATTTTTCCGTTGGTAACAACTTCTTCCGTGGTACCTGAGTAGGAGGAAAGAATAACAAGACTTTCCTGATTTATAAAGCCAGGGAGATGGTAGTCGTCATTGATAAGGTACGGTATTGTTATCTGTTCCTTGAAAAGCTCATGGATAATGAGCGCGGGGAACCGAGATCCACCCATGCCAGATACAACAATATTTTTCACCTGTTTGTATTCTTGCGGGTAATCGGTTGTATACGCTTCATTGAACGAAGTTCTCAATTGGTCAGGAAGCGAATCAATTGAGATAAGCACTTTGTCTCCGCCTTGAGCTTGGAGTACTGCGTTCTTGTTGTCGAGATCAATCATATATGCGCGATGAGTTATGTGCTCTGTGTTTTTGCGCAGAACTCTAAACTCATAACCAATAACTTTTCATAACCTTTACGAGGTAATCATATACTATGCATATAGTATAATTCAAGGTAAATGAAAAAAGAACGAATACAAATACTTATGCGAGTGCTCCGCGTTAATCAATGGATCAAAAATCTTGTTATCTTTACCGCAATTATTTTTTCCGGTAAGCTATTTGACGCCGATCTTTTCTTACGTTCTACCTACGCTTTCTTTGTGTTTTGTTTACTCTCATCAGCTTCGTATGTCTTAAACGATATTATTGACTATCCCTTTGATAAAAAGCATCCGGTAAAAAAACATCGGCCAATTGCAGCAGGACAGGTCTCAATCCAAGAAGCAACGTTTATTGTATTTATGTTGACGATTGTTTCTCTGGTAGTATCGCTCCTTTTTTCCATCTCATTTTTTCTCCTTTCTTTTATCTTTATTTTGCTTCACTTTTTTTATTCCCTTTATCTTAAAAAATACCCTGTCATTGACATTTTTACTATTTCATTTTCTTTCATGATCCGAACCTTTGCCGGAGAAGTTGCGACCGGTTTTCACATTCCGATATGGTTACTTTTAACTATATTCTTTGTTTCTCTTTTTATGGCGACGGTCAAACGCCATGCCGAGCTGGTTGCGAGGGGTACTGAAACGAGAGCCTCACTTTTTTACTATAAAGAACATCTTCTTGATTTTTTGACTAACACATTCGCAACAGCAACCATAATCGCATACTCGTTCTATACCTACTTTGAAAAACTTCCCCAAACGACAACATTATTTTCTGATTTTATGCTGGATCTGTTTCCCGATTTTGAAGCACGAAAATGGATGATGGCGTCTATTCCTTTTGTGGTATATGGTATAGCCCGGTACGCTCAGCTTCTTTATGAAAAAGAACAGGGGGAGCGTCCGGAAAAAATCGTAACCAGTGACACACCCCTTGTTGTTTCTATTGCGCTTTGGGGGATGATTGTCATAGGGTTAATCTATATTCTTTAGCGTAAAGGGGGAAAGCCAGAAGCGTAGCATATAATGTCAATATTTTTGGAAACAAAGATTGTATTACCCGTCTAAATTAGTGAACGATCATTCACTTTTGTAGCATATAGTCCATTGTTTAAAAGAGGGTTTTAGTGCATAATTAAAATACAAATTTGTTAATAATTTTTTGCATGGGTGGCGCGAAAAAAGGGATCGAGCACTGCGGGAATGAATTCGCGACGAGATCCATGCAAGATGTTGATAAAGAATTTTTATGAAAACGAATGATGTGAATCCTCGTAATCAAGCAGTTGAGCTTGCGATAGAACAGATTCAGAAACAGTTTGGACGGGGTTCGATTATGCGTCTTGGTCAGGGGCCAATCACTTCTGTTGAGGTTATTCCCAGCGATATTCTTCCATTGGATACGGCGCTTGGAGTCGGCGGCATTCCCAAGGGAAGAATTGTTGAAATATTTGGTCCTGAGGCGTCGGGAAAAACAACAATATGTCTCTCGTTTGTCGCTCACGTGCAGAAGTCAGGCGGCGTGGTCGCATTTATCGACGCTGAGCACGCGCTTGATCCGGAGTGGGCAAAAACCTTGGGAGTAAACCTGGAGAATCTTTTGATTGCGCAGCCTGATACCGGTGAGCAGGCGCTTGAAATTACCGAGACCTTGATTCGTTCGGGAGGGGTAGATTTAGTGGTCGTTGACTCGGTTGCGGCGCTTGTTCCTCGGGCGGAGATAGAAGGAGAGATGGGAGACTCACAGATGGGGGTACAGGCGCGACTCATGTCTCAGGCTCTCCGCAAGCTAACCGGCGTGCTCTCAAAATCCAAAACCACTCTTATCTTTACCAACCAACTTCGTCTGAAGATTGGTATCATGTTTGGAAATCCCGAGACGACCCCCGGAGGACTTGCGCTTAAGTTCTACGCGTCAATCCGGATGGATGTACGGAAGATTGAAACTTTAAAAAGAAATAATGAAGTATATGGTACGAGAGCGAGAGTAAAGATTGTAAAAAACAAAGTCGCGCCGCCATTTAAAGAAGCGGAGATTGTTATTACTGCTTCAGGAGTTGATCGGGAAGAGGGGATTGTTGAGGCAGCGATTAATACCGGTGTTCTGACCAGAAGCGGATCATTCATTAAATACGGCGAGAAGATGCTGGGACAAGGGAAAGAAACGGTAAAAGAGATGATTGCAACGGATGAGAAGCTGCGTCACCAGATTCTTAAGGAAATTAAAGAAAAGCAATCAGGGATCAAAGAAGATGGGGCAAAAGTAAATGGCGAACACACCAGAGGACGTCCAAAAAGCGCTTAACCGCGCCTATTTTTTTCTCAAGTTCAGACCTCGTACAAAAAAAGAGGTACGTAATTACCTTCTTAAAAAATCAGAGAAGTTTTACCATTGGTCTTCAGAAGTCATCGATCAAGCGCTGAGTCGGTTAGAAGAGCTTGATTTCATCAATGATGAGAAGTTTGTGGATTCATATGTCCATTCCCGTACTATTCTTAAACCAAAAGGAGCGTTTGTACTGCGTCAGGAGTTAATGCGTTTAGGAGTGGATAAAAATGTCATTGACAATTACTTTGCCGATAATCCGGTAGATGAAGAAAAGAATGCGTTTCAAACCTTGAAAAATCGCTGGTCACGGTATCGGTATCTGGATAAAAAAACGCGGTTTGAAAAGGCGATACAGTTTCTCCTGCGACGGGGATTTGCGTTTGGAGTGGCGAAAAAAACCATAGAAGAGTTAGAGGATAGATAGTGTTTAGTGTTTGTCATTGCGAGGAGTCCGCCAGTTGGCGGACGACGCGGCAATCTTTATTATTCTGTGAATAAACTTTATTTTGTATATATCGCAACTAATTATACAAATACTGTTTTATATACAGGAGTAAC
>CAZHGF010000069.1:0-2848 GCA_964531945.1 uncultured Gammaproteobacteria bacterium
AAGAATTGAGTGGGTTTGTTTTCTCAGGCTCAGTGGCTTCCGCGCCGAGTACCTGTTCTTGTTCAGTCTGTGTAGCAGTCTGTTTCTGGGGCAGGTTTGGCTTCAGGAGTGCGATCGCTCCACCTGCTGCAACAACAGAGCTAATGAACGCTATTTTCAATGCAAGCATTTTGTTTTCCTGGATGAAGGAGATGATGGACATAAGTTCATTATATAATGTAAAATAGTTGTTCACCGTTCACTGTTCACAGAAAAACATCAGAGTATTATTCCCTGAGCGAAGTCGAAGGGTGAACCCTCGACTAATAGATTCTGGAGTCTCCCGCCTTCGGCGGGATCCCCAGAATGACGAGATCATTTGCTGTGAACCGTAAATTGTGTACTGAATAGCCCGAATAGTTCAGTGGTAAAATAAGCCCTTGGTAAGGGCGAGAGCGCGGGTTCGATTCCCGCTTCGGGCTCCAGATGTACTTTACCTACATTATTCAATCTTTAAAAAACTTCCGATACTACATTGGCTATACAAAAGATTTAGAACGAAGGTTAGCAGAACACAATCATAACAATACACGATCTCTCTATCATAAGGGTCCTTTCAAAATCGTATATTACGAGAAATTTACAACTATTCAGGAAGCACGAGCAGGAGAAAAACAGTACCTCCACCCCGGGAGTGGAGGAAATCTGCATGAGACATGTATCATGAAACCTAAAACCGAATGCGGCCTCGTGCAACAAAAGAACAAGAGATCAAGAGAACAAAAATCTCTGTTTCATGTTACATGGTTCATGATTCATGATGTACGCTTCTCGCTTTTATTGCATTTCTCCCATTTTTCTGCTATCCTCATGAGTGCTTATGGAAATAAAATACTTGGGTCATGCCTGATTTCTCATAAAAACCAAAGATGCCAAACTCGTGACTGATCCTTTTGATTCCTCAATCGGGATACACTTTCCAAAAACAGAGGCCGACCTGATAACCGTTTCTCACCACCATGCTGATCACGACAACCTGAAAGGAGTTTCAGGAAATCCGCTTGTCATCGACTGGCCGGGCGAGTTTGAGAAAAAGGGAATCAGGGTATTCGGCTACCGATGGTATCATGACGATAAGAAAGGAGAGGAACGGGGAGAAAATATTCTCTATAAATTCGAAGCAGAGGGGTTGTCACTCCTGCACTGCGGGGATCTCGGATCGATTCCACCTGATGAGTTTCTTGATAGTATGGGTACCATCGATATCCTTATGGTACCGACCGGCGGATTCTATACTATCGATGCGCCGACCGCGGTAAAACTGGTTGAAAAAATCGAGCCTTCGATTGTGATTCCCATGCACTACAATCACGAGAAACTCAATCAGTCAACATTTGGTAAACTATCTTCACTCCCGGAATTTTTAAAACAAATGGGAGTCGAGTCCACGCCTGTTGATAAACTCACCGTCAAGAAAGACGACGTGGGAGATGAGATTAAGGTTGTTACGTTAAAAATTAGTTAGTTTGTTAGTTCGTTCATCGTTCATGGCTGTATGGTTACATGGTTAAATGGTTTTATCAACTGCTAACCATTGAGCCATTGAGCAATTGAGCCATGTGTGTATGAGACGAACTAACCAACTAACGAACTAACTTTCAATGGCAACTTCAGACGCTCTCAAAGTTCCTCCCCATGATATCGAAGCAGAGAAATCGGTGTTGGGCGCTATACTGGTTGATCCTTCATCCATTCATCTCGTGATCGAGTTTTTAAAGCCGGAGTTTTTCTATGCTTTGGAACATAACCTTATTTTCTCAGCCATGCTTTCTCTCTTTGAAAAACAGCAGCCGATCGATGTGGTAACTCTCCGTAATGAGCTTACCCAGGAGGGAAATCTGAAAAAAATAGGCGGCGCGTCTTATTTATCTGACCTTATCAATACGGTTCCAACATCAGCGTATATTGAGACGTATGGAACCATCGTAAAAAATCACTTTATCAAGCGAAAACTTATTGAAGTTTCTTCCCGCATTGTCGAACAGGCGTTTGATGAAAAAGGTGACACCAAAAAACTGCTTGATCTTGCGGAGTCTGAGATATTTTCGCTTTCCCAGCAAAATACCCATCGGGATTTTGTCGAGCTTAAGGAAATTCTGACTGAAAGTTTTGAACGGCTTGAGGAATTTATGAAACAGGGAGGACACCTGCGGGGAGTGCCGACCGGCTTTTCAGATCTTGATAATAAACTGGCCGGTATGCAGGCATCAAATCTATTGATCCTTGCCGCGCGCCCGGGCATTGGTAAAACTACCTTCGCATTGAATATTGCCCTTGCGCTGGCGACAAAATATAACCAGCCGGTCGGATTTTTTTCCCTTGAAATGAGCAAGGAGGAACTGGTTGACCGGCTTCTCGTGACTCAGGCTGACATTGACGCGTGGAAGCTCAAGACGGGAAGACTTGCGGATCTTGAGATGAAGTCGCTGATGGAGGCGATGGGTGATCTCTCAACCGCGCCGATTTTCATCGATGATACCCCGGGTAGCTCGGTACTGGAGATGCGGACCAAGGCGCGAAAACTGAAGATGGAAAAAGATGTAAAACTGGTGATTGTCGACTATTTGCAGCTTGCCGACCCGGGGAAGCGGTTTGATTCGCGGGTGAATGAGGTGTCGTTTGTCTCACAGCAACTGAAAAACCTGGCGCGCGAACTCAGGGTACCGGTGCTTGCATTATCACAGTTATCCCGCGCCGTTGAGCAGCGAACCAGTAAAAAACCGCAGCTTGCCGATCTGCGGGAGAGTGGCGCGATCGAACAGGACGCCGATGTGGTAATGTGTTTATATCACGAAGAAGAGAACGAGCA
>CAZHGF010000069.1:2858-4353 GCA_964531945.1 uncultured Gammaproteobacteria bacterium
TAGAGGAGATCGGGTGAAGTTTTATACCGTAGAGAAAACGACTTCTTCATTATAATTACGCTGCTCGGGGAAGCTGAAATTTATCAGGGTAGTGTTCAACAACTCTATATGCTCTATCATCTCCTTGTTCCTTTAACTCAAGTATTGCTTGGTGAGCACGGGTGCGTGCTTCAATTTGAGGTAACCCTGGTTGTTTAACTCGCTGTAAAACTCCAAGTGCAGACACGGCTATGAGGGGAAGAAGTGGGGTAAGTAGTCTGGATTCAGAATCCTCCCCTGAAGAAGGTGATTCTAACGGTCTTATAAGTTGTTGGTAGAGCCCTGTTACTGCACCTTGTGATGCAGTGATCCAGGCTTCAGCTTGTGGAGGGTTCATATCTGCAATACTTCTATTAAAAGTTCCGTTATAAGTTGTAACAGTATCTTTACCAACATTAAAGAGCTCCAATAAACCTAAATATGCCCAGGCTCCAGTGAGAGCAACCTGTCTTCTACTGCGCTCTTCAGCTCGTACTCGGCCTCCGGTCATCTGAAGCTGTGCTTCCGGTAGCTGGTCAAGCGCTAACCTCTTCGCTATAGCGGTGTACATTTGTCCTTTACGTTCTCCCATATTAAAAAAATCCCGCCTTATTTTCTGGCGGGTGAGTTTTTAAAAATATTTCTTTCCCCTCACACGCCGCGATTACCACAGACAATGTGGTAAAGGGGAATAAGTTTAAAGAAACGATTTTCTTTCATATTTCTTACCTATTTATAACACATTTCTTACGTTTGTCAACTTCGAATATGCCTTGCGTCAAGCGATGAACCGTAGTACGTATTGCCGAATTGTTACTACACCGACGCGGTGCAATTTTTATTGTCACAACAAGGAAGAGTTATTTCAGCACGGCTATTTTTTTTGTAAAGATGAAGGGACTGGTCTGATATTCCACCTACGAGGTGGAGAATGCATTGTTCTCACAAGTCGTTTTTTTTCAAACCGTGAGTGAGATACATATATTTACACTGCAATAAAAGGCTAAAGAATGTTTTTGATTTCATTATCTCTTTTTATAAAATATAGGGCTAAAACACTTATGCCACTTCCAATAGCCGCGCCGCCGATGACGTCCAGGAAATAATGACAGCCGAGATAGATACGGGAGTAGGAGATAAGGACCGCGATGAGGTAATAATAGAGTTTTCGTTTCCGGTCGAATGCAGAAAGAATCACGGCGCTGGCAAATGCCGCTGAAGCATGGCCTGAAGGAAAACTATAGTCTGCAGGACACGCAAATACCGTCGTTGCCCTCGGATACGCAGGTGGACGGGGGCGTTGAAAGTAGTTTTTCAGAACAATATTTACGAATATCGCGGTGACGGCAAAACTGATGGTAAAGTAGATGATAAACCTCTTGTTCCGCTTTTCTTCAAAGAAAAAGAGAACGGCGATGATGATGCCCCAGAGGAAAAATGAGTTACCAACTCCGGACAGGAACGAAAAAAATGAGTC
>CAZHGF010000069.1:4453-5913 GCA_964531945.1 uncultured Gammaproteobacteria bacterium
GCGGGAGACTCCAGAATCTGCTATTTGATTTTTACTCTTTAGAAAGAGCGGAAAGACTTCTCGATTATTGATACGCATATCTATACATACGGTGTTTCCCTTTTTCAGCTGCAACCGGCTTCCGGTTTTTGACGGGGTACATATATGATAGTATAGTGAATTCCTTCCGGTACTGCTGAATTGTTTCAATCGCTTTCGTGATAAGCCAGGGAGAGATATAGAGATAAAATGTCACCCGTGATTTTACCGGCGGCAGCATTTGTTTATAGTCCAAATGGAATATATTTCCAAATACGATTATAATATTCCTCCGGTTTTTATGAAACAGACGGCGGAGTTTCAAGAGAAAGTAGAGAATCGGGTTGATCTCGACTGCGATAAACCGGGTGTTCAACTGTTTCTGCCAGGTATGCTTCGCGGCAGCAAAAATCACCACTCCATCTCCTGCGCCAAGGTCTACGATCACCTGATTGTTTTTGAGTGAAAGCATTTTCAGGATTAAAGAAAGATCTTTTCTGTTTGAGGGAAAGTAGGGAATCGGCGAAAACGCGGGGAAGGCGAAGAGAGCAAGCGTAATAAAAATGATCAGTATTACAATCAGAAAAAAGATCATGTAACTATTATAAACACTCTTTTCGTTAAGATTATGCTTACGAACCGGCTACTTTTAGAGCCGGAAGCGCAGCATGTACCTCCCCGTTGGGAGATCGAGCGAGAGACTTTTCTACGTGTCCATTTAGGGCTTCAAATCGTTCTCGGTAATCACTTGGCAATCCATCGAACACGAATCCCGGTATGGCGTAAGCTATACTGCAATAGAGGCTGAAAACGAATTCTGGATCTTGCAATTTGGCTTCTGTTACCGCTGCTTCTCTTTGCGTACGGTTCCTATCCTCAAGGGAGGGGTACGTATTTACCGGTCGTGATCTGTCATTAATGGGAGGCTCGTCTGGTTTGTGCCACTTTAGATCATAGTAAAGCCCGGGTGGTGTTTCCATTTGTGGGTATTATACTCGATGGAGATGCGTAATAACAATCACATTTTTTCCTGGTAAGAAAAGAAAGAAGTTTCCAGTGTGCCGCGGGAGCGAGTCCGCCTTCTCCGCCAGATGGCGGATTCGGCGGAATGGCGTCGAACGCTTTTGTGCGGGAGGTGGGAGTCGAACCCACATGGGCTATTGGCCCACAGGTTTTTGAGACCTGCGCGTCTGCCATTCCGCCACTCCCGCGTTTGTCTGCCCGCCTCGACTTCGCCGAGGCTCAGCCGAGGCGAGGCGGGCCAATTCCGCCACCCCGGCTTTGGTACGTTATGCGTACTGCGTTCAGCGTTGAGCGAAAAGCTATGGACCATGAACGATGAACTACGAGCCTCTTAATTATACCAAACCTGACCGGCTTTGATTTACGATATCTCCCCGTAAATATCCGACACTAAGGTTGTTCTAACGGTGGTCTCATTC
>CAZHGF010000070.1:0-935 GCA_964531945.1 uncultured Gammaproteobacteria bacterium
GCACTTGCTCTCTATATGAGAACATACCACCATCTTAAAATAAACCTTCCTGAAACAGGTCTCCCTGATACAGGACCGTTTATAGCGTATGCAAATCACGGCAGCAACTTAGATCCCCTTGCTCTTATGGATCCTAAAGTTGATCCCTATTATCCGCCAAGCTCGGCAGTGGTAAAAGCGGGACTTGTTCGCGCTCCTGTCGTAAGAAACATTATCAGGTTCTGGAATCCGATCCCGGTAAACCGAGATGGTAAGGATCATGACGCTATGAAAGAGATTCTTAAGCGATTGAAGGATGGTCGAGGTCTCCTTATTTTTGCTGAAGGGACGAGGAGTAAAACAGGCAGAATGCAGCCATTTGATGAAGGGTTCGTCGCCATTGCACTGATGTGTGCACAGCGTAGAGTACCATTAATTCCAGTTGCTGTTGACACCTACGATGCGTTACCCAGAGGGGCAAAAATTTCCCTACCAAGACCGAGAAAAATCACCATTACTGTTGGGCGCCCGGTTGATATGAGCGCGTATGTTCATAGACACCTTCCTTCAGACGATGAGAAAAGAGAAGTAGCTTTTCTTCTGCGGGAAAGTATTGCCAAGATGCTTCCCGAACACCGGAGACCTCTGCCGACAACAAAAGCGGTCTGGAGATATGATGAATATGTAAAAAGAAAAAAAGACTAGTCTTTCGGCCCAGACAGATTATGGAGAGGTTGAAGTTTCATTCATTTGTTTCAGACCAGCCAGTACTGCCTCGTTCTTTTCCAAGTTCTCAATCACCGCTGCGTATAATATTTGTTGGTTAAGAGGAATTCCTGCTACTTTACTCCGGTCAACGAAGTTTCTTACTGCTTCATGGAGGGGGGATTCAGTAGTTGGAGCAGTTGCTTCAATATCTTTTATCAACTTGGGTAGCTTTTCAAAAGCTTGTTTTT
>CAZHGF010000070.1:945-1312 GCA_964531945.1 uncultured Gammaproteobacteria bacterium
CCAGCTTTCTCTTTTTTCAGGGGAGACAGCTCGTACTGTTTGCCAATCCTTTACGTATTGTTGCATATAGTTAAGAGCTGAGTTGAGAAGTTCCTGATTCACATTGTGAAGGAGAATCGCTTGTTTTTCTGTATCATTTTGGAAAATGGGATTTTCTATCAATTCGTCAATATTGAGGACAACGAACCTAAGGTTTCCCTTTTCACCAGGTCCTGCGCCTCCCATACTAATCTCATATACATTGTTGTCAGTAACGAGTCCAAATCCTATCCGGTAAAGATCTATTAAATGGCCAGGATTGAATACAACGTTTTCTCTATTATAGGGGAGTTTCGGGAGATACTCTAAGTCATCAACCTCACGATCG
>CAZHGF010000070.1:1322-5825 GCA_964531945.1 uncultured Gammaproteobacteria bacterium
TTCTGCGGCTATATGTCCTTCCCTGGTAATCGGGCGAGACAACTTCATAAACATCATTATCGTTTACCCAGCTAATATTGTTAAAGAGAGCTTGCGAGTGACCAGGGTTAAAAATAAGATGAGCTTTATTATAAGGCAATAACGGTAGATAGTCGGTGTCGTTTACCTCACGATCGAAAACAAACCGTCGTTTAGGATCCGCAATGACCGCCTGCATAATATCCCGTACCGGTTGTCGCGGTTCTGGAGAGGGTTGGGGTGCTTCTCCCTGCTGTGAGTCGGCCATACTTAATGGTAACGGATAGTGATGGTTGTTTTCAAGTGAAGGATTTATTACAATACTGTCTTCTGGCTTTTCTGATAAGCCGTGCATTGACCGAGCCATGGTATGAATACCCATAGTAAAATTTACAACGACGATTTATTTCAGAAGGGATTTAGCCTCATTGGGCTCTATAGTAATGAGAAAAAAGAGCTCGCGGAGCGAGTTCGGGATCTCATTTCCGCTCAGGCTGCAAATAGCCAGTCGTTACAGATTCTCGATATCGGCGGGGGAGACGGGGTGCTATGGGAGTTGTTAGCTCCTGCACTGACGGAAGATCCCTCAGTCAATCCGCTTATAAAATCAGGTAATTTTACCGTGCATCTCATTGATGCTTCTGAAAATCAAGTTGCAAGGGCAAAGGAGAGAAGTAAGCAATTATCATGGCTTCATCCTCATGTTGAGAGCGCGGATACCTATCTTACCTCAGCGAGAGGGTTCGATTTGGTGCTCTGTATCCATATGTTGTCAGGGTTTTCCCACGAGGTGCAGCTGGGAATATTTCACAAACTAATGAGTGTGATAAAGAAAAACGGACGTCTTTTTTTCGTACAACCCAACGCCTCAAATCCACTCACAAGACTTAAGATAAGCTTACGTAAACACATATTAGGTCAAACATATACCCCTGTTTACCTTACCTCTGCCGATATTAAACGGCATGGTGTTTACACCGTGGATACGGTTAGTTCCTCATTCGAACTGCCAGAAGATGATTTACGGTATCTATCGCATTTTCTTCTCGGTGTTAATAATCTTTCAAGCGAAATTATTAAGAGGAGTGTTGAGTATCTCAGAAAGAACATGAACAGGAATAATCGGGGATTTGTTACCGCGTTATCGAATGACTGCTTTACGATTTGTAAGTAAGAACGTTTCAAACTATGATTCAGTATATATCTTTTGATCTTGACGGGACGCTGTCAAATGAATTATTTGATAAAATTCTCTGGAACGAAGAGTTGCCGCGTATATATGCTGCTACCCACAATGTTGATCTGGAGTCAGCGAAAAAACATGTATACGCCGAGTTTTACAGAGCACTCTATATAGAAAAAGTTCCGAAGTTTACCGATGTTGGTTACTGGTTTCAGAGGCATCAGCTCTCGGGGTGGCAAGCACTGATTGAGAGTATGAGTAAATACTTCACGGTTTATCCGGACGTGCACGAAATATTCCCGTTATTGTCAAGACAATATAAATTGATATTACTTACCAGTACTGAGGAGAAAATGTTGACGGTCAAACTTGGGAAAAGCAGTATTAAAGATTATTTCTATAAAATTTATTCCACCCCGACGAACTTCAATATCTCTCTGAAGAGTAAAGCAGCCTATAAAAAAGTCCTTTCAGATTTGGGTATAAATCCTTCACAGATAATTCACGTTGGCAATGAATATCATGTGGATTATGAGAATCCGATGAGTGTCGGTATACAAGCCTATCATATAGTTCGAGACAGAACTCAGTCGGGCAGCCATATCATTCATACGCTTTATGACTTGCAAAACAAGCTAGAATCATATTAAGCATGTACAAAGTACTCCACCTCTTTGGTTACCTGATTCCTGTTATCCCTCTTGCCCGATCACTCAAAAATGAGAATCGGCGATTTTATGTATTCATTGAGCAACCCCTTATTGGAATAGCGACCACTCCGCTTGCGCTCATTTTTACCGAGTGGTTTCTTGGAATTCATACTGTATTTAATGGGACATTCGTACGGAATACTTTCGAGATCTACTTTGCCTATCAAACCGCACAGGTTGTACGCGACGGAGTGAATACCGATATTCACATAAAAAAAAGAGCTAAAATTTTCCTCAACTGGTTTTACTCCGCAGTTACCTATATCATCTTTACCGCTGGTGATCGACTGGCGTTTGCCCAAAGTTCGAGTGAGAAAGCATATGCGTATGCGCTCGTGACATTTTCTCTTCTGTGGCCCGTTCTTAGTCAAATTCTCAATACGATTCTTTGGACGCCTATTCTCTTTTCAAAATTTCCAAAGAAATCATTGTTGAAACAATTACAATCAAACAGTGTTGTTTTGAGTTCACTCCTTAAAGAGGAGCAAAAAAAAGTACATAAGTTGCAAAAGAAATCTGAAAAAGATTTCACCGGCGAGCTCGGTGAAGCTCAATGGAATCTCCGCTGGATTCAATGGTTCTATGAGGGGAAAATCGGAACTGTCCGCTACTGGATGATTAAAACATCTGTAGCATCTCTCATTGCGGTTATAATGACTACCTTATATTTTTTCTTGCTTTTTAATATGATTGGAGTTGATAAGGAGGTGAATGGTATAGTGTTACTTCTCTGGAGCAGTGTCCTGAAATGATTATGATTGCGGGAGTTCACGCTGTAATTTTCTTAATGCTTCTTGACGCACAGTTTTTTCCCGCAGAATAAATCCTCCAGAAAGTTCAATCAGTTTCCATAAATCAATTACTTGTTGATCTTGTGGTGGTTTAGAGCATTCTTGCTTTTTCTGTGAGCGTATGAAACGCAGTGTGACTCTTATTGCGTCTGCCAGCTCATGAGCTGTCGGTGTATCGGTAACCACATCAAATCTTTGGATACTCTTTCCTTCCGACCAGGTATGGAGTTGCCGCATAAAAATACACGCGTACGCGGCAAATCGGGGATCATTGACTAACCGCTCTATATGTGACTGTCCGCTCTGCACTACTTCGAATTCAGGCAGTAAGCCAAGCAGCTGATATGATACTTCGCTATCGGGACGCTGCTGGTAATGAGCTTTAGTTTGACGAAACAGATTAAGTAATCTTTCTTCATCCCAGTCTGCAAAAAATTGTCTATTATTAACAAGAGCATTTCTCAATTTCTCAAGGTCTGTTGCGCTTGCTATCAGTCGCTGCAAACGTATGGCTTCTGGATTTTCCACTTTCGAAGGAGAAGCAGATAAGGCTTGCATATCAACTTTTGTAACTTGAATTGGCGGAGGAAGCATGGAGTAAGAAGAAGTTATGGCCCCATTTGGGTTTGATGCGGGGAGCGGTATTTGTTGATCATTTATCCGTGGAAGCCATGGTTGGTAGTAGGGAAAGTGTTCTGGAGGAATGCTCGCAAACCAAACAAGCTCCCATCGGGATGATGGTGAAGCGTTGGATTGCTCTTTGGCGGCAGATACGACTTTGATTGCGCCGTTTACCACTCGTTTTGTACCTCGCATCAGTTGGGATGCTGCCTTGATTCGATTTGTTGAGCCTGGACATAGATCATCTCCAATCCTTCTTTCCAGTACCGCTGTTTCAGGATCAAGGTGACCATTATGAAGAAGATAGAGAAGTGCTACTGCATGTTGTCCTCCGACAGGTGTTCCATCATGGAGATGAAGTTCATCTGAGGAATGAGATATCTTTTGAGCAGAGAATTCTTCTACCATATACACTGTCTCTAAAGGCGATTGTAAAGATAAGTGAGCCCGGAAGGCTGGAAATAGTTCTTACTTTACCAATTCCACAACTTCAGAATTTCTAAAAAGAATAGTTCTATTTGTGGTTGCCGTTAAGCCCTTATTTGGATTTAGTTCAAAACCTAAATAAATAATCTCGACGTCTCTTTTTCTCAATTCTTTTATGGCTGGTTGCAAATCGGAGTCAGAACTACAAAGAATTGCAGTCTTAATTTTTTTATCACACGCTAAAGAAACCATATCTACAGCAATTTTTACATCAACACCTTTTTCCTTAAAGACTAATTTACCGTTAACTTTTTGAGCCCGAACATTACCCGCAATAACAAACTCAAATCCTTGTTTAATGAGGGTATTCCTTAATTTACGTTGAAATTTAATTAACAGTTCTGTTTTTTTTCTGGTTTCTTCATACATTCGGAGTTTAGCTGCATAAAAAATCTTCCGTGTTGGTTTAAAGTCTTTTAATGGAGCTTCAAACAATCCATTAAAATCAACTGTCGCTAAGTCGATCTTATTTTTATCGATTTTCCTTTCTCGGAGTACGTCTTCAAGCTTGTATATAAAGTTTTCTCCGTCAATTAGCAGTATAGTATCGTTCATACTTGCTTATTATATACGAAAAACCTCAGCGGGCTTGCGCACAGGCTGAGGTGTTTATGCTCTTAGTATAGTAGGAGACTTGACAAATGTCAATAGCTTGTATGAGTTCCATACATATGGCACTCCTTGGGAAAAAGTA
>CAZHGF010000071.1:0-4083 GCA_964531945.1 uncultured Gammaproteobacteria bacterium
TCAAAGAATGGTTTTTCACGACAGTGTATTTCAACTATTAACATTTGGGAAACTGTGGACTAATGGTCCGCGGAGTTTCATTTCTGAACTGCTAACTCATCTATAACAACATTTTCGCCATCGACTTTATTTCTTTCCAAAAGAACTTGTCTTCGTCCATCCTGCTTCATAATCTCCAGTTTTCCTCCGAGCATCGGATTTATTCGGTGCGAGTAGAGTATATCGTTATAACGTAAACGTTGTACTGCTTCTTTCGTCTGAAAACTTGCATTATAGAATTTTCCCTTTTTATAAGTTACCAGAATGTCTTTATCAAGGTCTATTGTGGAAATATAGTTACGGCTTAACTCAGGTTTTAATATTCCAATGTCAATAATTGAGTCAGGTACTGCGTTCGCTTTATAGAAATGTTCCACTTCATGTTTTTGCAAACCCGTGAGAAATGCTAATTGAGAAACAAGTATGGATTCGTTGCGGATATTTTTCGGTATGACTGAAAAAAAAGGCCGGTTTTCCTCGGTTATCAAAATTGTTCCGTCCTTCAATGCAAGATTTCCGTAATGTCCTTCTTGATAATGGGAAATAATTTTGTCATTAACGTCAAATCCAGGTAAAATGCCGTTCATATTCCAGTCGATTTTCCATGAGGTGCCTTTCTTTGACAGGGTGACCGGAGTAGAGTGGTTGATCAGGCCGATTTTAGTGTGATAGGTGATGCTTGCTTTCCCTTCAACCGTCGATTGAAGGGGATTGTATCTTGGTATGGTGATACTCACCGTTTTTTTTGTAACCCCCAGATCTCTTTCTAAGAGTGCTAATTTTTCCCAGAACTCGTATTGTTTCGTTTGAACTTGTGTTTTTTGGTCGAGGTAACTATAGAGATCCTGATATGTTCCATTCTGCCAGGTATAGGTCATTCTTTTAATACTCTCCGCAGGTGATGGGTTATAAAAAAGAAAAAACTGTATCGCAAAAATTGTGAAAATGATAACGATTGGTATTTTTTTGTGTTTAATTACTTCTTGAGTGAAAAGGAGTATGAATAGAGGAATGACCAAAACAAGATAGCGATGAAAAAATGGAACAAAACTATATGCAGCCAGTAATCCGAGTGAAAGATATATAAGATATGTAAATTTATTATCACCATTCAGACCGTTTCTGACGAGACGATACGCTGCGGTTACTAATGTTAGTAAATAGATAAGCCGTAAGATCGTCCATTCAGGTATGCGCATCCATACCGAGTCGTTGTTCCATCCTTTTATCCATCCTGAAACAAGGGATAGGATGACCATCCCCGGAATAGGTTTGGCGGTTGAAGTGAGATAAAAGTTAAGCATCCATTTTTGAGCTCGTATAAAATCAACGAAGGTATTTCCTGCTAAAAAGTATGGTAAGTAGGAAAGAATATACGCAGTACCTGAAACCGCAATAATCGGAATGACTGCCAGGATTTTCCTATTTTTCCAGAGAAAAATTGTGTCCACAAGAATGATAATTGGAGAAAACAACGCAATTTTTATTGAGATGAATGCTCCGAGTGTGATACCAGCAAGAACCGTAAATAGATAGAATTTCAGAGTTTGCTTTCTCCGCTCTACGAGTTTTAAGATGGCATATATATGTACCAGAAGCACTAACAGTTGTGGGATATCAAGCATCGTAGTCATACTCTCTGAAATAAGGAGTGGTTCAGATACAAATAAGAGCAACGATATGAGCGTAAGAAAGGTATTTTGAAAAAAAGTTCGTGTTACCAAAAAAAACATTCCAATGGTAAGAATCCAAAGAATCAGTGATGTAATGTAAGGATTATTGAAAGAGACAATAGATAACCCGTAAAGATATTTCCCCAGCGGTGGCACTTCGGGATTAATTTTGTAGAAAGAATTATTTTTCACGAGCTCATAGCCGGCAACCTGATACAATTCCGCATCTCCGATAGGCCGGATACTGGTTGGGATACTCCATTGAGAATGATCATACAGATCCCGTAAATAATGAAGGTCAAACTTTTGGGAGAGTTTGTTTTGATAGGAAAAAAACTGAAAGAGTAATAATAAGCCGATGATTATTATCAAAACAAGATTTATATTCTTTTTAATCATACTGAAATGATAGCTGATAGTTTTTATGACTAAAGTATACTAAAGAGTCGCATTATAGAAGAATTCGTTCGTACACCCCGCGGGTGTCCTTCAGCCTTTTTAATTTCTCATGGTTATCGTATATCATATACCTATGAAGATAAAAACTCCACTACGCAATTTTTTGTTTCCAAAATTTTCTGAATTAGAGCTGGTTACTCTGTTATTTATACTGTTATTATTCGTCATTGAACATTTCTATAAGGCAATAATTTTTATCATCGTTTCATACGTCGAAGCATGGAATACATTTGATGTAAGGGGTCTAATCGGTTATACCCTAGCATTACTCTATGTTCTTTTCATTTTCGGAAAAGCAACAGAACATGCACTTTCTCAAAAGAAGATGGCAATGAAAGATAAGGAAACGCTCGCAATGGTGTTTTATCTGTTGTTGTCTGGGGTAACACTGATTTCGTTGTGGGGTAGGCCGTTTATACGTACAGATTCTACTGTGAATACTATCGAAAGTTTCATCACTGTTTTTATTATGGGAAGAGCATTCCTTTCGATGTTTGCGACGGCTCACTTTTCAAAGAAGAATCAGGATATCGTATACGCAGGTCGGTTAACCGATGAACAATTAACGAAAAAGGAACTGTCCGTTGCGGTTATTATTTCAATAGTTCTGTATTTCTTTTTGCGGAGAGAGAACGAGAGCGCATTGTCGATAGTATTAACGTATTTTTATGCGACTTCTCTAGTGATTTTTTCCCGACAGAACAGAGAGAAAGTCATGAGCTTCTTTCAACACATGTTGAAAGGATGAGATTCGTACACCCCGCGGGTGTCCTTCAGCCTTTTTAACCTGTGAGGTTAATAATAGATTGTGGTAACAATCCAAATTCGACTGTGTCCGTTTATTTTGTTGCGTTAGTTATCAATCGTTTTTGATACAATTCTATTGCGGAGAGGGTGAGATTCGAACTCACGGTGACATTGCTGCCACACTGGTTTTCAAGACCAGCTCGTTAGGCCACTCCGACACCTCTCCTGAGACCTTAGAACGCTATCGCTTTAGACCTTTGACCTTAGAATATACAATATTAAACATCGAGTATCGAACATCGAATATCTAAGGTCTTCTGTTGAGGCGCGTGCCGGAGTTGAACCGGCGCATAGCTGTTTTGCAGACAGCCGCGTTACCCCTTCGCCAACGCGCCATATAGGTCTATTTTACCTCATCGAGGCGTCTTTTAAAATGGTAAAATAGAGGCTTATGTATCAAAGTCCAACCTATGGTAAGGTAGATCTGGAAAAGCTAAAACGCATAATTTCTACCTATATGTCTCAAGATAAAAAGGCGAAGTATCAGGTAATTGTCGGGAGTGACTCACAAAAGGTGACCACTGATGCGTATGATTTTGTATCAGCGCTTATTATTCATAAAGTGGGGAACGGGGGTATTTATTTCTATAAGCGCGATATCGTCAAAAGAAAGATCAGTCTCAAAGAGCGCATTTACATGGAGGCGATGCATTCACTTGAAACCTCTGAAACGTTTATCTCATTTTTTAAACTCAACGGCATATCAAAATACGATATTCAAATTCATGTTGATATCGGGAACAACGGCGAAACAAGAGATATGATTCACGAAGTAACCGGTATGATTCGCGGGTCAGGTTATGATGTTAAGATTAAGCCGGACTCCTTTGGCGCGTCAAAGGTCGCGGATAAGTATACGTAAGTGTACTACGTTATGAGTTTAAGCGTTCATCGTATTTTTTTCGATGAACCATGGACTCTGAACGGTGAATAGTGAACTAATCTAAAAATTCCTTCAAATTAGTTGCATTTATTACAAACTGCTGTCCCTGGCCGCTCACGATTTTATACGCAGATTTTCTGACTATTCCTTCAATCGTTCTCTCTAAGGTGCGGATACCCGCATCAAATCCTAAAGGGCGCGCAATCTGTGTCCAGACCGCGT
>CAZHGF010000071.1:4096-4865 GCA_964531945.1 uncultured Gammaproteobacteria bacterium
ATAATATGTTGGGGAGTAAGTCCTGAGTCCCGAAGATATCGTGGTAATACGTAATTTTTCGCAATGGCAATTTTCTCATCATCTGAGTATGATGGCATCTGGAGTGTTTCGAGCCGATCCATCACCGCAGTTGATATATTATTGGTATTATTTGCCGTTGCGATAAAGAGTACTTCCGAAAGGTCAACCGGATAATCAATAAAGTAATCCACAAAATTTGCGTTTTGTCCCGGGTCCAACAATTCAATAAGAACTCCCATAATCGAAGCTCGTGATTCAGGAGTGATACGGTCAAGCTCATCAAGAAGTATGACCGGATTTTTTGATCCGGCACGCCGGAGCGCGCGGATAATAGCTCCCGGCTCTGCTTCAGGCGATGTCTTGGATTGTCCCCGTAGGTCAAGCGCAGAAGATAACCCTCCAAATGGGATACGAACATACCGTCGTCCCAATGCCTCTGCTACTGATACCGCAAACGTAGTCTTTCCCGTACCAGCAAGACCAACAAAAAATAGAGATGGCGCGTGAAAGATATTTGTTTGCAGGCGCTGCTTCTGTACGATCAGAACTGACAGGTACTCCAGAACACGGGTTTTGATTTTTTCAAGACCGAAATGATTCTTATCCAGAATCTGTTTCGCTTTTGCGATATCCAGCGCGTCCTGAGTTTTTGCATTCCAGGGGAGGTGGATAATCCAATCAATATACTTCTCAGTAATATCGATCTGTGAAAGATTTCCTCCATACTTAAAGGATAAAGTAATACGTT
>CAZHGF010000071.1:4875-5667 GCA_964531945.1 uncultured Gammaproteobacteria bacterium
TGCACAGCCTTTTCCATAAGCTGAACAGGTAGCTGCGCTTGCTGCAGCCGGGTTCTCAGTTTTTCTATTTCCGATAGGTTACTTTGCTGATCCATAAATTAGCAGACAAACATACTACTTGACAAAATCGAGAGTTTTTATTATCATAATCTCACTTTATAAAAAATATCATCCAAAAAATCTCATCGGGATGAGGTATTTATAAATCATTATTACAAGTTTTCGCTGTAAAATCTATGGCAAAAACCAAGCTTGCTATTCAACCTCTTTCTGACTATGTATTAGTTCGTCCTGTTCAAGAGGACAAGATGACTCCTTCAGGAATCGTACTTCCCGATACCGCGAAAGAAAAACCACAAATAGGGGAAATAATGGCAGTTGGACCAGGTGGAGTAGATGAAAAAGGGAACAAGACTCCTATGGTGGTCAAAGTCGGCCAGAAAGTACTCTATAAAAAATGGGGTGGCAACGAGGTAAAAGTAGGTACGGAAGAATGGTTGCTTATTGAGCAGAAAGATGTGATGGCTGTAGTCAATTAAGAGTTAAGCGTTGAGCGTTTCGCGCAAAACCCAGAACCAGCAACACAGAACTTTTTATTATAATTTCAAATTAAAATATATGGCAAAACAAATTAAGTTTTCGGAGGACGCAAGACAAAAACTTGCGCTTGGTGTTAACAAGTTAGCAAAAGCTGTCGTTACAACCCTTGGACCACGGGGAAGAAATGTGGCGCTCGATCGCAAATGGGGCGCTCAAAACGTCGTTCATGAGGGAGTAACGGTAGCAAAAGAG
>CAZHGF010000072.1:0-5257 GCA_964531945.1 uncultured Gammaproteobacteria bacterium
TCCTTTCGGCCGCGGCATAAGGCTATTTCTATCTTGGAAACTCTCCCCTTCTTATAGAGTACTATAGGCACTATCGTCAACCCGGGCGTTGAGTGAATTTTAGCCTTCAGACGAGCTAATTCCTTCTTGTTCAGGAGGAGCTTCCGGTTGCGCCGAGGGTCGTATTCCTGCCCTTTGGCATAGGGATACGACTGAATCTCAGCGTTCATCAGATAGGCGCCATCAGGATAAAGCTTCACGAAAGCGTTTTCAAGCTTCATCGCACCTACCCGCACCATTTTCGCTTCGCCACCGGTAAGCACTATGCCTGCTTCAAACTTCTCTACCTCCTCATATTCTCTTTTGTAATTGCGGTTATGGATTTTCATATAGGCTTATTGTAGCAAAATAATCATGCAACATAAAACAGCTGAACAAAAGAGTAAAAAAGCAAGAGACCATGTGTTTTATTGTTCTTTTGTTCTCTTGTTCTTTTGCCCCTGTGTTTCATGTTTCAGGTTTCATGTTACATAGTTTATAATATATTCATGCAAATCGTGGCTGATTTACAGCTTCACTCCAAATACTCCCGCGCGGTCTCACAAAAAATGAATCTTGAGGGAATTACAGAATGGGCCTCAAAAAAAGGCATCAGACTTGTCGCCACCGGCGACTGGCAGCATCCTCTTTATTTCCGGGAAATTGTGTCTGGGCTTACTGAGGTATCTCAAGGAATATATGAGCTGAAAAATCAACCGCTTGAGCAACAAAATCCTGTTCAGTTTCTCCTCTCCTCTGAAATCTCAAGTATTTATACCCATGGAGGAAAACAGCGACGGGTACACAACCTCATCTTCTCTCCGTCGCTCAAAACGTGTGAAAAAATTATCCGGGAACTGCAGAAACGGGGCGCAAACCTTATGAGTGATGGGCGGCCAATTGTGGGACTCTCCTCAAAAGAACTCCTTTCTCTGGTACTGGAGATTGACGAACGTATTCTGTTTATCCCTGCCCACGCATGGACTCCCTGGTTTTCAATTTTTGGATCCAAATCCGGTTATGACTCGATACAAGAATGTTTCGAGGATTTATCACCCTATATTTACGCGATCGAAACCGGTCTTTCCTCAGATCCCATCATGAACTGGCAGATTAGGGAGCTGGAGAACCGATCGATTGTCTCGTTCTCCGACGCCCACTCCGGACCGAAACTGGGAAGAGAAGCAACGGTATTTGTGTCGAATGAAGCACGAAACATGAAACATGAAACAAATTCATATACATACCAAGATATTACTGAGGCGATCAAACAAACTCCCAATAGCATCCTTAAAATCGGCTATACGATTGAGTTTTTTCCTGAAGAGGGAAAGTATCACTGGTCAGGACATCGTACCTGTGGAGTCCGCTATAATGCTGAAGAGATAAAGGAAAAAGGCGACATCTGTCCCGTTTGCAAACGCCCCCTTACCATTGGTGTGGAAAACCGGGTTCTGGATCTTTCTTATAAACATCTTACTCATGATGACGTGGTTTTTTTGAAAAATAAAGTCGGCTTGACGTTTGTGTATGATAAAGAAAAGAAACGCAGGCCATTTGTCTCACTGATTCCCCTTCTGGAAATATTGCTAGAGATCAACCACCACTCACAAACAAAAGCACAGGCTGAGTACGAACGCCTGATACAAGAACTGGGAACAGAGTTTGATATCTTACTGAGAAAGACGTACGAAGAAATAGAAAAAGTGGGTGGCCAAAAGTTGCGTCAGGCAATCGAGATTGTGCGGAATCGAAAAGCATATGTGGATCCGGGTTATGATGGAGTATTTGGCGTCGTTAAGATTTTTAAGGATTCTGAGGAGTCAACTGATGAAAAGACAGGAAAACAGTCTGACGACAAACAACCAACGCTTTTTTAATCAACCACTTGCTGTCATGCTGAATTTATTTCAGCATCTTCCTCTATATAAGATCCTGAAACCCTCCGCCGCTAAAAGCTTTGGAAGGGCACAGCGAGTTCAGGATGACATAGTACCCTTCATTCTTTTTCTTTTTTTCCTCCTCCTCCCTACCCAGCTTGGTAAACATTTTTTCTTTCCTGTCTCTTTTATCGCCGGGGTGAGAATAGACTATCTTGCTCCAACTCTCTATACCACCGATATTCTGTTTTTTCTCCTTTTTTTTTTTTTTTCCAAGGCGGTTATCCAATTTTTTCGATAATAAGAAGTTCTCATGGGCATTCTCCTTCTTCTCCTTCCGGTTATTTTTTCGATCGTACAGCCGCTTGCGGTCTATCGATATGTAAAAATACTTGAGTTTATAGCAGTTTTTGCAATTGTTTTGCAAAAAAGGCAATCTCTGAAACTGTTTTTAGGGGCAACTCTTATTGGAGCTGGATTTGAGTTTGTTCTTACGCTATCGCAGTTTATAAACAAACAGTCTCTGCAAGGAATATTTTACTTTTTCGGAGAACGGTACATGACGCTTGCGCTTCCGGATATTGCGAAAGCAAGTATTAATGGTGTTGAGTTCCTACGTCCCTACGGAACGTTCTCCCACCCGAACTCTCTCGCCGGCTTTTATCTTCTTGTCTACTTTTTCGTTTTGACTACGAAACAATGGAGCAATGAAATCAGGATATTTCGCATAACGCGTTACTCATTACTCATAACAAGCTTTTTATTGGTTTTCCTTTCTTTCTCAAAAGTCGCGATCGGTGTTTTCTTGATTCTCAATATTCTGTATCTCATTCGCAGTAAATTTTATACCCATTGTAAAATCTGCTTTGTTGCGCGGATTGCGGTATTAGCCGTTATTACCGCAGTAGTCTTTTTTGCGAAAGGTGACGTAGCAAGTGTGGAAAAACGTATCCAGCTTCTCAAAGATTCATTCGTTATCATCGCTCATTATCCGCTGTTTGGTGTTGGATTGGGAAACTATCTCGTGGCACAACATGGATTCGTGATGAAATACCCCTATTTTTTCTTACAACCAGTACATAATATTTTTCTCCTCTGGTTGGCAGAAACGGGCGTTGTTATCGGTGGATTTGTACTCTATAAGTTATTGAAGTCCGTCAGGCAGCAATTGAATAATCGGGCAACTGATGCATTATTTTATTGTTCAATTGTCCTATTGCTTACTGGTATGTTCGATCACTACTGGCTTACTTTACAACAGAATTTTCTTCTTATACCTGTCATCTTCAGCCTTATTTATCAGATGAAAATAAACTCTTCAAAATTGAATTAGCCTGTTCTATAAACTATAATAAGTGTGGAGCGGCCAACATAAATGCCCGGTCGTCTAATGGTAGTCGCCTCATCGGCGACCCGCCGAAGAGGCGGGGACATCAGATTATAATAAAGGAATGTATTATTACGTATACGCCCTCTATAGTTTAAAGAGTAAAAGATTATACATAGGGAGTACAAGTGACTTAAGGCAGAGAGTCAAAGATCACAATCAGGGGAATGGTGGAAGGTATACAAAAAATAATAGACCTTTTGCGCTCATTTTTTACGAAGCGTTTTTATCTAAAATAGATGCGAATAAGCAAGAAAAATTTTATAAGACAGGATACGGAAGAGAAGTACTAAAAGAGAAACTCGAGGCTAGTTTAAAAAGTGTGTGCCCGGTCGTCTAATGGTAGGACAATAGACTCTGGATCTATTTATCCTGGTTCGAGTCCAGGCTGGGCAGCTGACATTGACATTTGGTTTATCCAAATTACACCGACGCGGTGCAAAATGGATTATCAGACGGATATGTTGAACGAGCCGAGCTGACACATTCACGTTTGACATTTTTTGTAGACCGTCTGCAGAAATAAATTATGAATGATCGATGGATTCGTAGTATACTCCTTTTGTTGTGCCGCGCTTCCGGATAAGCTGCGCGTCCGCAAGCTTCTTAAGATCATATCGTAGAGTCCGCCCATTTACAGAGATGAATCTCCTTCTGATCTGATCAAAGTTAACAAGCCGGTGATCTTTTATAATATTAAGAATTTCTGCTCGTCGAGGGAGAAGGTAATCTTCTACGTTAGCTTGTCTTTTCTCAATGACCATTTTTTTTGCTTCTTGCGCAGTTGCCGCAATTGCGTTGAGCATAAACTCAAGATAATCAGTCACATCATTGGAACTCGCTTCCAGCCCCCGGTAATACAAACCGCGATGAGTGTCGAGGTATTCTTCAAGAGGAAGCATTCCCTTCATTCCATACCCGCCATTGTGCAAGACTAACTGGAGCAGTAACCGACCAACCCGGCCATTTCCATCTAAAAAGGGGTGAATTTTTTCAAAAACATAATGGGTAATACACGCTCGTACCGGCACGAAGCGTTCTTTATCAGTGTTTATAAACTTGAGAAGCCGATCAATAAGCCCAGGTATAGAACGAGGTAGCGGTGGCATATATATCGCAATCCCCGCCTGATTAAAAATTGCGCTTACCTCTCCTCTGAACCTTCCTAAGCCCGGAGAGAGACCGTTCATAGTAATTTTATGCAGATCCAAAATGTCTTTCGTTTTTACATTTTGACTTTGTTTCTGATATACGAGATTTATTGCTTTTAAGATATTGAAAACCTCCACTTTTTTTTTTTTTTTTGTACTGCGAGTTGAGATATCCTGAAGAGTCAGGGTATTGCCTTCAATGCGGGCAGAAAAAAGAGAGCTTTTGAGAAGCGACCGTCGCCGGATATTCATTTCAACCTCTTGTGGAATAGTGATCGTATTAATAATTTCACGGCTCGCGTCAATAGACGCAAGCAGTTGAGAAATGGTAGGGGTGAGAAAATAATGAGGTGGAATTCGCATTGCTTAATATTACCAAATATTTCCTAATATTTCCAGAAGTTTCCAGATTTCTCGAGAGTATTTGTTTCTTATCAGAATCACTGTTTTTACGAGAAATACTTATTTCAGCTTTACGTTGACTGAAATTTTGACACACTAGTGCTTTACTTAAATAACATACTCTATATTTACATACCTGTTACTGAGCTCTTGCGCTTACTTCATATAATTTAAATTAATGACGTTTGGAAGGAGGTGAAATATGGCAAATATAACAATGAGACTCTTCATGGCTTTTGTAACGCTTATTACTGCGGCAACTTTACCATCCGCAGCAGTATTCGCAACACCGAACAGTACGACGCATTATGAGTATCATATTGGCGATCACTTCGCAGGTGTCGTACATGGTCCTGCTATAGTAATGGCACCAAATGGTGACACAATTGAGGTTGAAGGAAGCGGCAACTTGAGTAGTC
>CAZHGF010000072.1:5267-5531 GCA_964531945.1 uncultured Gammaproteobacteria bacterium
TCACCCAAAGTCAGTAGCAGGTGGAGGAACCTTTACTCATAAGGATAAAGATGGTAACGTGCGAGCCAGTGGTACCTGGACCGCAACGGAACTTTTAAGCTTCAAGTCGTATGGGAGCGGGATACCACAAGGTACACCAGAAGAATTTGAAGGAGGCCTTGCTTTAATTCGTGTCCACCTTTCACCGGGATTTGATGCTATCATGCAGGTAGATTGCCTCCTCGGAAACCCACCTGCTGGAGCAAAAGAAGGAATCAGACTTGC
>CAZHGF010000073.1:0-5515 GCA_964531945.1 uncultured Gammaproteobacteria bacterium
GAAGTGTATGTTTCATAGGTTACATGAAACATGAAGCATAAATCATGAAACAACTTGTTTCACCGGGTCAGACTCGATTTCATGTTGCGTGTTTCATGCTTCATGAAATTAGTAATACTCTATTATCATACCATATCTGGAGAAATAAATAAGTGTTCGGTAAGCGTTTGGTAAGAAAGCGCCCTGCATGATAAGATATAATGATATTCTCATGATCAAAGCAGTCATTTATGATATGGATGGACTTCTCATCGATAGCGAACCTCTTTGGGAAGAAGTGAAGTACAAGGTGTTTCGCGATATGCTCGGAGTCCCTATCACCAAAGAAAATCATACGTTAACAAGAGGTATGCGCGTCAATGAGATTGTAGCATTCTGGCATAATTCCCATCCATGGCACTCTCATACACTTCAGGAAATTGAAACATTGGTAGTTGAAGAGGTAGTCAAGGCAGTCAAAGAAAAAGGAAAAGCGCTGTCTGGAGTAACTGAAAATATAGCTCTTTTCAAACGGTTGAAGTTGCCGGTTGCTATAGCTTCATCATCCTATATGAGTATTATTGATGCCGTTATGGAAAGGCTGCAACTTCGTAGTCATATCGACCTTATTCATTCCGCAGAATATGAACAATATGGAAAACCGCACCCTGCGGTATTTCTTACTACCGCCGAAAAATTGGGAGTAAAACCTGAAGAATGCTTGGTATTTGAAGATGCTCCCAATGGTGTGCTTGCCGCAAAAGCGGCGAAGATGAAATGTATCGCAGTACCCAACGAAGATATAAAATACGATAAACGGTTTGTGATTGCTGATGGAGTACTCAATTCTCTCAGCGAGTTTACCGAAGAAATGCTCAATACCCTTCAGTATTAGTCCGGTTTATATCGTTCACCATGCTTAGTATAGGGTTATGAGTTATGCGTTCTGAGTCACCGTATATAGAATACTCATACTCTGAACACAAAACTCATATCCCATAACGCATATTCACTCCTTTTTTACCCGCAGTTTAATAGAGTGGGCGTGTTTCAGCAGATCAGACTGAAACGTATGGGTGAGTGACTGTTTCGTTTCATGCTTTTCTTCTGCAAGATGCAGGAGTGTGATAATCACTTCATCTAGCTCTACTCCACTCGCTTTCCAAAGGTGATGATAAAGGGTACCGGGAAGCGGGTTGATTTCGCTCACGAAATACTTCCTGCTCTTTTTGTCATAAATAAAGTCAACACGTGAGATACCGGAGAGTCCAATCGCATTAAATGTTTGTATCGCAGCAGTTTGTATTGCTTTTGTTGTTTTCTCATCAATGTGTGCCGGGATATGGAGATTTTTTGTCGCATTCCCCAGCTGCGCTCCCCCATCATTGAGGTATTTGTCGTCGTACGAAAAAATATCACTATCAAATGCTGATTCCTGTAAAAGTGAAGGCCGTGGATTGTCATTTCCCAGAAGAGCGCATGTTATATCAAGTAAATCTTCCACGCATTTCTCAATAAGAACCTTATCATCATAATGAAACGCTACCTCAAGCGCCTGTTCAAGATCATTTATCTCTTTGACTTTGGTGATTGCGATTGATGAGCCAAGATGAGCGGGTTTTATGATCATAGGAAATGTAAGCTGCTTTTGGATACTTTTGATTACCTGTTCTTTTCCCGTATTCCATTCATGTTTGGTAAAAGAACAAAACGGTAAGGTGGGAAGTTTATAAATAGTACATAGCTGTTTGGTAAGGACTTTATCCATGGCGATCGCTGAAGATGCGACAGTGCAGCCAACGTAGGGTAGGTTAAACATCTCAAACATACCTTGTATCGTACCGTCTTCGCCATAGGCGCCATGGAGCGAGGGAAACGCGATATCAATTGCGATCTCTTTTCCCATGACACCCTTTTTCCGAAATACCAATGTGCCTTGAGATTTTTCAAGATCAATGAAGTATTCCTGAAGACCGGAGTTGAGAATGGAGTCCGCGGTGAATGATTTAAGCGTTCCCAGCTCATCACCGATATACCATTCCCCGCTTTTTCCGATATAGATCGGAACATACGGGTATCCGAGTTTTTTTAATCCGGAGATAATAAGTTGAGCCGTGATAATCGATATATCATGCTCTGGACTTCTGCTTCCGAAAAATACACCAATGGTTTTCATAGGATAACGTAAAGCGAAAAGCGTTAAGCGCTGATATTAATGACACATGACAAAGCTCAAATGACAAGTCAAATCTAAATAACAAAGTTCAAATAATCACCCTTGACATTAAGATTTTGATAGTTGATATTGATTTGATTCTTTGGATTTTGTCATTTGATTCTTTCCCTTCACATTTGACCATTTACGCTTCACGCTAATAATAGTTATCTGGCCAGTCATTTTGAAATAGTACTACATCGCCTGATTTCAAAACGCCTGTTAAACCACGATGAGCTTCTGGTGCGCTGGGAAACCAGATAATGTTTTCCGCTTTAAATCCGCTTTCACGCAGCCCTTTTTCAATATATAGTGTAACACTATTTTTAATGAGCACGACAACATCCGCAACGTCGCTTAATCTTTTACCTATAGTATAGTGTATTTCCGCAACTTTTTCACCGCCCTCTACGAGACCGGGTGTGACATATACTTTTCTCCGCGACGTAAAAGCCTTCAGCGTTTTTATAGCCTCCTCTACTCCATCAGGGTTGCCGTTATAACTGTCGTCGATGACAAGAATATTGGTGTTTCTGTTGAGGATCGGCTCTAAGCGGTGTGAAATAGGTTTCAGAGCTTCTACACCTTTTCGAATAGTGTCATCTGGTACTTCAAGCAGATGCGCGATTTGTATACATCCTACCGTATCTCCCCCACTGTAGGAACCTAAGATAGATGTTTTAAACTCGCCGATAGATTTCCCTCTCCGGTAAATGGTAAACGAAGTGCCGGAAGCGTCGTCATGCACGGTGCGGTTTTTTACCATGTAATCTGATAAATCATTCATGTTTTTCGTGTAAAACATGACGTTTCTGTTGCCGGTATATTGTTTGTAGTGGTTTTCGATATGTTGAGAATCTGCGTTCATGAGTATTGTCGCGTTCTCTTTTGCATATTGAGCTATTTCAAAAATTGTCGCAATAGTTATATCCATCGACCCCATTTTCTCCAAGTGCGCTTCATTGATGCCGGTAATTACCGCTATATCAGGCGGGACCAGTTCACAAATTGCTTTGATATCTCCTGGGTAATACTCTCCCATTTCGGCAATAAGAATTTGCGTTGTGTCTTTTACCTTTCCTTGAATGAGTCGCGCGATGCCAAGAGGAGTATTGATAGTATCTGGAGTTTTAACGACACTATACTGTTGCGAAAGGATAGCGGCAAGCATCTCTTTAAAGGTTGTTTTCCCGTAGCTCCCCGCAATACCGATTATTTTCAGGTGAGGATATTTTTTCAACTTATCTTTGGCCTGATTGATAATTATCTGCTTTAATCAGGTGTCCAGGGGCTGGAGCAGTATGATTGCTGAGGAGAGGAAATAATAATAGGCGCGATAATTGGTGAGAATGAAAAACAAAAAAATGATGAAGAAAAGTGGGTGAAAACGAATTCCCAGAATTACAAAGGGCGTAATGTGGAGTGCCAGTGAAAGTATGAAAACACTCAGGAGCTTTGGCGTCCAGACAATCGATTTCCGCCACTCTTGCGGCACTGCGCCATTCCATTTTTGGAGAGTCCTCATAAAACGGCCAGCGCGATATTCTTCCAGTTGCAGAAGGTAGAGTTGATACAAGATGGCACGTACTGGATTCATAGATCAAAGATTATTTTCTAAAATTTTGACAAACTCATTCGTATCATCAAGAAAACTATAATGTCCGGCACGGGGTATGACAAAAAGTTGTGCGTGTGGTATCTCAGACTTCATAAGTTTCGCGTGTTCAAGCGGTGTTTCGGTGTCGTTTCGCCCCCAAATGAGTGTTGTGGGGACAGTAATAGTTTTTAATAGAGGGCTCAGGTCTTCCTGTATAACCTTCAGATAAATGTCCTTTAACTCCGACCGCGTAACGTAGTCTTCCGCACCCATACTCTCATAAATTTTTTTTCGTACTCTCTGCATAAAAGGCAGAGTAAAAACTGGTTTCAAGAGTTTGGCTGCAACTGTACTCAATGATTTTACGATCTTTTTTTTCCGTATGCCAGAACTATCAACGAGAATTAAAGATCTTACTCGCTGAGGATACTTCAGTGCTGTCTTTATTCCCACCGCGCCGCCGAATGAGTGGCCGATAAGCGCTACTTTGCTGATTTTTAGTCTATCGAGGAATGCTTCTACTGTTTCTGCGTAATCGTCCAATGAGTAGGCATACCTTGGTAATTCTGATCCGCCAAACCCGGGCAGGTCAACACAGTAGATTCGATACTTCCCATTTAACCGTTGAATCACCGATTGCCACACCTTACTTTCTGACCGCCAGCCATGGAGGAACAAGAGGGTTGTTTCAGCAGGTTGATCGGCATCATAATATTGAAGAAGAGTACTATTAATGACCAGTGACTTCCGGTTCAAGGTGTATATCATAGGAGAATAAATGACTTAATTGTATCAAATCCCGTTACTCTCCTTCGCCAGGAATCTCTGCTTTCTTAAAGCAGAAGATGAATGGCGTAGGGAGAGTTATCCCACCGTAGCTTGAGCGAAGGGGAGTAAGGCTACGGAAGAGTAACCGTTTAAGAGTAAAAAAAGCTGTAGAGTCTTAGTTCCCAGAACGGTTATTTTGCGGGAGTTTGGCCTGTTTTTCCAAGGAGAGACTTAAATTCATCAAAAGATCTTACGTCGACTTTCACCCCGTTGAGGAAAAACGTCGGGGTTGCGTTGACTTTGGCAGTATAGCCGGAATTGGCATCGTTCGCAACTTTTTGCCGTACCTCTTGAGACTCGATATCCTTGGCAAACTGTTCTTCATTCAGCGAAAGTTCTTTTGCAAGATTCATAAAATACACGCGGGGATTTTTCTCTTTCCCCCACTCTTCCTGTTTGGCGAAGAGGAGATCGGCATACTCGAAAAATTTATTCTGTTTTCCTGCTGCTTCAGCTGCGTGGGCGGCTGCGCGGGCGTTCGGGTGGATTTGGTCAAGGGGAAAATGGCGATAGACGAAGGTAATTTTTTTGGGGATGTCAGTCGTTTCAATTTGAGCTTTAATCGTATCGTGATAGGCCTTACACGCAGGACACTGGAGATCTGAGTACTCGACCAGAATCTGCTTTTTTTCCGGTGACCATTTGACGTGGTCAGTTGGCCGTACTGTTTTTGCCGCTTCAATTACCTCGACTTTTTGAGGAGTACTGGTTGCAACAAAGACGAGTGACAGAAACCCAATGATAAAGACGAGGGAAACAATCGTAATGATGATAGTATTCTTGTTTAGCGCCATAAGGTATCATTATATACTCCTGTTTCGTTAAATACCAATAGAAATTCTTATACCACCTTACTGAAAACCACCGCACTCTAAGTGCGGGGTTGAAAGAAGGTA
>CAZHGF010000074.1:0-5514 GCA_964531945.1 uncultured Gammaproteobacteria bacterium
CTCTAATGGAACTTTGTAAAACTGCAGTATCTGACTCACTGCTTGACCAGAACGATTCATATAGGTTTGAGGCTTCGAGACAAGAAATGTTTCGGTCTCCAGTTTTATTCTTGCAAAAATGCAGTCAAACTTTGTTTCATGCTGAATCGGTATCTGCTCCTGGATATGCAAATAATCCACAAATGAATCCGCGAACAGAGACCCGACATTATGGCGATTGTTTTCGTACTCCGTCCCCGGGTTTCCCAGACCAACGATCAGTTTCATGGTTAAATAGCATTATACACTCTCTGCATACCTCTGAACGAGGTTTTTGCTTACGAATGTAGTTGGAGATGAGTTCTCCTTCTTAACCAACTTCTATGCCAGAGGACTACCTTCTCTACCGAATAGCTATCTTCTTTCTTTACAGCCTTTTATCTCTCCTATTATAATCATTCTCATATGAGCACAGTCGACGAACTGGCTCCATTTTATGATATTATTGCCGCTCGCGGAAGCGTACGACAAGTAGTGGCTCAGTTCCTTGCAGCAGACAAACACACTATTCATGAATTAACTGCACGCGACCAGACAGCGATTATTGAGATTCTGGTAGATCGCCGTGCGCGACCTCCGTTTGCGCTCACTACCCTTTTAGACAAAGTATATGATGGGGTACCAATGCGGCCGGTAGCAATGTGCTTAAACTATGCCCCTACCATCCAGCAAACATCACGGGGTAATTTTCCCGGCCCCTATGCAGGATCAATTTTTTTGGTTTCAGAACCTCATGATGAAACAAAACGGCGGAAACCTGGCTGTGTTTTTCCTGCAGTGTATGCCCCGCGATACCGCACGATGGTTGGCACTGAGCTTGCTTTTTACCCTGATGAATTTCCCATGCGTATGCGAATGTGCAGCCAATCCTTAGATGCATGGACAAAGAGATCTCGGTATGTCGCGGCAGCAGATATTAGTATGAGAGCACCGGTGATCAGCTCACTCTGTCAATTCGCGTCTGCACTCCCGTATGATCCCAACCGATGTACTATCACCGTGATTTAGTAATGAATACCTTATACACCGTTCATAAATACGAATCATAACTCTCTTACCCAATTCTTACCCTCCTCTTACTCAAGAGTAATGCCAATATCCTACTATTTCCCCATTATGCGCATACTATACCTCTATATGTTTCCCCTCTGGGGCAATGGCTCGGGTACCTGGCTGACCAGACTGGTGCATTATCTGAAGAAAAACTATCGTACCTTTGAGTGTGCGATTATTGCTCCTGACAAGCGTATTCTCAAAGATGCCAAAATATTTCGCGCACATCCTCCCAGTATGGGAGTATTTGTAGGGAATCCCGAGCTACCGGGGGTAAAACGGTATGCGGATATCGGCCCGAAGTCGCATCTTGATATATACCACCATTATGTCATTCTGACCGCGAAAGCAGCCGAACAGTTTAAGCCTGACCTGATTCATGTATTCCATACGGCGTTTCTCCCGCCCGTTGCCAAACAGATCAGCGACTTCTATAAAATTCCCTATGTTATCTCCACTCATGGGAGCGATCTTTATTACTTTAAAGAAGATAATCGGTGGGTATCACAGGTCAAAGATTCTTCCGCAAAAGCCAAGTTCATCACTGCCAACAGCAACTTCACCCGGGAGTGGTATCTCCAGCTTTTTGGCGAACACCTCTGGAAAAAGATGAAAACCATTCCCGCCGGCGTTGATAACAACATCGATTTTTCCCGGGATGTCAGTTGGATTGACAAAAAGTATGTGTTCAAACATCAGAACATGGTCCTTTTCACCGGACGACTCACCAGACATAAAGGCGTTGATTACCTTATCAAAGCTGCCCGACAGATAAAAGCAGATATCGTCATTCTGGGTGACGGACCGGAACGCAGTTATCGGGAGCGTTTAATACGCCAATACGATCTTACCAATGTCCATATGCTTGGCTACTTTTCCCAGCGGCTGGGGAAAATCAATGATTTTTATTTACGCGCTGATGTATATGTCGCACCCAGTGTATGGGATGAGCCATTGGGACTCGTCATTCTTGAAGCAATGGTGTATAAGACGCCGGTTATTGTAACGCGAAAAGGAGGGGTTACCACGGTTGTGGAGGATGGAGTGAATGGGTTTTTGGTCCGGCCAAAAAGCGCTCCGATGATCGCGCAGCATGTTAATATGCTCCTGGAAGATGAAAAACTGAGAAAGAAAATGGCAGAAAACGCGTATAAAACGGTGATTACTAAATTCTCCTGGGATAAAATCGCTCATAAATTTTATCATCTTTACGAACAATCCCTCCATCCTTCTGTGGTGAAAAAGGGCATCCCTCCTGATAGTTTCATTTTGTCAACCTTTAAGAAGCTGCAAACACTGAGTGTTGATGATCATGAGAAAGAATCGCGTGCACCCACACAAGCGTAGAAACGTTCATGGTTTATAGTAACAATATGGTTCAATGGTTCCATTGTTCCATGGTTAGAGTAGTTGTATAGTCATACAACCATGGAACCATTGAGCAATTGAACCATTCATCCTCGATGAACCTGCAGCTGGCAGGCAGGTTCACGGTTTACAGTAAAAATATCAAATGACAAAATCCCGATGTCAATTCAAGCTCAAAACCATAAGTTCAAATGACATAAGAGCATTCTGATTTTGAAATTTGAATCCTATGCCTAAATACTTATTCATCACCTACGGCGAGGCGGGATGGCGCGGAGTGCAAATGCGCGCCGTGAGAATCGCGCAGTATCTTCCAAAAGAGGAGGTGCTTTTCTGGAATATGTACGACGATTCTATCATTCGTGAATGGGGATACAAAGTACAAAAATGCGATGCAAGTCTCGTACACCCCGCGGGTGTCCGCCTTCCCCCTTCAGTACACGTTGTAATCTTTGCCGACCTGCCAACCAATGAGCTCTTGCAATACTCAGTATTGAAGGCTTCACAACAGCAAGATGTTAAAATAGTTGTGTGTGATCAGCTCTACCGCCGAGGCCAGACTCATGAGCATTATTTCCAAATAATCTCACAGCAAGTAGACTTAGTTCTATTAAACTCACTTTCGTTTTTAAAAACTGAAGAAACAGAGAAAATAAAAATCTTTCCGCCCCAAATTGAAAAAAAATTCACCAAAAAAACGGCAGAAGAGGTGAGAAAAAAATATCGCATCCCGCCGGATTATCTTATCTTATTTGGATCCGGATACCATGATAAAGTTAGAGAATCGATCACATTTTTTACCCAGGGTCTCACTAAGCATTATAAGAAATTTTGTACTCTTCTTTCCGACCCAACCGTTGATCACATTATTCACACAAACGACAACGTTATCCTTACTCCTTTTACGACGGGCGATGCGTATTTTGATCTTCTCCATGCCTCAGATATAACTTTAGTAAAATTTGGCTTTTTACAAATCCTTGAATCGCTCGCGCTCCACAAGCCAACCGTAGTCATGGGAGAACCGGGACAACTTCTGCAGGACTCTCATGCGCTTGACCCACTCCTGAGAAACGCATTACGCCTTGAAAACGACCCGTTTGACTATTTACACCAATTAGTAACCGATCCGGGTGTTCGTCAGAAAGTAGTTGCCCAAATACAAAAACTGCATGACGGAGATCTTTTTGGCGGGAAAAAAGCTGCTGAGGCAATCCTAGGTCTTTCCCATACGAAGCCAAAAACGAAATATGTCCACCCGAAGCGCCTTGCAGTACTTATCAATGAAGAAATACTTGAGTACCGCGATTGGATACAAAAAGAAAATGTATATCCCTTGGGTATTATCTGGTCGATGCCGAAGGAAAAGGAAGTGATAAAACGTATCCCAACAAGATTACTCGACAAAACGATCAAAGATTTTCAACAGAAATCTGGCGACCTCCTCCCTATCTCTTTCCACCACCTTTTCATCTTCTCACCGAGAAAATATGATGGGATTATGGCAATTGACGACTGGTATGAAACATGGATTGAGCAGATAGAAAGCTTGATGCAACAAGCAACGGTAATCTATATCTCTTCTCAAGGGAAAAAAGTCATGAGTACGTTACTGAAAAGTAATTCATCCATGAAAAAAAGCCGCGTTATTAACGCTAAACATATTGTGTCATAAGAAAATTAACAGGTTGTTTTCATCATTCTGGTAACCCCGCCATCCGCCAGCTGGCGGAGCGGGGCATCCAGAATGACAAATTGTTTACTCATTACCTGATAGTTCTATTAAGCTTGAATGATGAACCATGAACTATGAACAATATCATCTCGATTATCGTTCCCACCTACAAACGTATCGATCAAACGGTAAAAACAATACGGTTAATCAGAGCTTCCGAAGGAATCGGTACACAATTTCAGATGGAACTCATTATCGCCGACTGCACACCTGACCGTTCCCTACGTATTGCTTTGGAGAAATTTTCGGGAAGTTCCTCCACCCCGGGAGTGGATTGGACTATCACAACAGTCTCAAGAGAAACGATAATATATACACGCTCAAAAAAACGTGGAATTTCCACTAATAAAAATCGGGGTGCGCGAATTGCGAACGGTGACATCCTTATTTTCTGCGACTCGGATATCGAAGTTGAGCAAGATACAATCCTCAATACCATCGCGGCACTCCACAGCCACCCCGCGGGTGTCGGAATCACTGGCATGGTCTACTGGCGCGGCGGGAAAAGAGATGGCGCCGTTGATCGGCCTGAGTCAATAGACCGTCTGTTAACATTTGAGGATACAATCTACATCGAGGTTATCTACTCGCGCTATTTCGCCACCTATCGGAAAATTTTTGACCGGGTGAACGGATTTGATGAAGAGGTTTTTAATATGCGAGGGGACGGAGCCGACCTCTCCACCCGTTACTGGCAGGCAGGCTTTCCTCTCGTCTATGACCCATCCATCAAAGTCCATCATGTAGCCAATGCACCTGACCCCACAGCCATCAAGATTCCCCATGTTGAGTGGGCAATCGCCCGCGACTACTTCCTCCTTGCCTACCGACACAACCGGCATTTAGCCGCAACTCCCCACTTTGATCAGACCGTGAATAGCTACTTTCAGCGATTCGGAAAAGACGGCTACGCCACCCTCCTCACAGGACTCCTCACCCATTCGGAAGAAATACAGAAAAGTATGGAGATCATTGATCAGACTCCCTACTCTCCCCGTCTCCCATTTGGTTTTTTGGAGGTATTTACGGATAAAAAACTCCTCAAAAAGTGTCTTTCTGAGGCTAAAAACAATCTTTTCGCTTAACGCTTGGCACTGGTACACAGTCATTATACTGTTGTTGTTCCTCATGGGGATAACCAGTTTTCTCTGGCAACAGATTTACAGGACACTGGACATGAACTAGGCTCGCGCGGGGAAGCGGTGGAAACGGAACAATGCTGTTCCACTGCTGCACAATGTATGTGCAGGCCGCTTCCCGAACTGAGCAAAGAGCTGGTTGCTGTCAGGCACCTGATAATTTCTCCAATCGCTTGGAGA
>CAZHGF010000075.1:0-406 GCA_964531945.1 uncultured Gammaproteobacteria bacterium
TCAATCCAATATTCCGCGACGTATACTATGATATATAACACGCTTATCAAACGTCAGATTCTGGATGCGCTAAAACTTCGTTTTAGCTTACCAGAATGACGGGAGTCTTATCGTCATTCTGGGGACGAACGAAGTGAGGACTCCAGAATCTTCGTTTCCAAATGACGGAGAGCTGGAATTCGGAAATTGAAAATTACTTATGTATTTATATAAATCCGCTTCTAAAGCCTTTACGCTCATGGAAATCATGATCGTCATGGCGCTTATTGCGCTTCTCCTGCTTGCCGGTATAATATTTCTCAATCCCCGAAAACAGCTCAATCTTGCGAAAGATACCAAACGAAAAGGCGATCTGGCGCTTCTGAAGAAAGCTGCTGAGGAGTTTTATAACGATAAAAACCGGTAT
>CAZHGF010000075.1:416-5431 GCA_964531945.1 uncultured Gammaproteobacteria bacterium
ACCGGTATCCGCGCCCAAATGAAGTCTGCTACGACGCAGCAGCCGGAGCAACGTCCTGCAATATCTGTGGACTTGAGGCATCGACCTCAACAACCGGACTTGCGAAGTATATGAAGATTCCCTGCGATCCGAGCCATCAGGGAGATAAGAACTATCTCTATCAGGTAAACAGCGAGACTACTCCCACGTGGTATCGGATATATGCTGACTTTGACGATGATAATGACCCAACAAGTGTCAGCCTTGGTTGCATTTTCGGATGTGGTCCAGCCCCTTACTTCGCATACTCCTATGGAGTATCTAGTCAGAATATCGGTTTGGAAACGAATGAGAATGAGTGTGTTGATTCGCCTTTCCTTTATCGGATAGTAAACTATTCGTGCGATAATTGTTCTTCATATGGTTCGAATCAATGTCCCCCGGGAGTACAGCTTTATATTGACCCTATGTGTAAGATTAAATGCCGCTAGTCAAGTTCAGCGGAAAGCGTGAAGGGTGAAACATCAAGAGTCAATGACAAAATCCAAAGATACAAATGAATATCAAATATCAAAATCTCAATGTCAAGGGTGATTATTTGAATTTTGTTCTTTGGATTTGACTTGTCATTGGAGCTTTGTCATTTGTCATTCATTCCAACGCTTTACGCTATACGCTTACTTTAAAAAAGTAAGTGGGTTTTGCAGGGCTCCGCCGGATCTGACTTCAAAGTGTAAATGCGTACCCGTTGACCTCCCGGTCGATCCCATATTGCCGATCTTCTGACCTTGTCCCACTGCTTGACCCGGAGCAACATCAAGCGCGGACATATGCGCGTAGAGTGTCTGATAGCCATTTCCATGGTCAATGATAATATGGCAACCATACCCGTACTGGAGACACCCCGCAAATACAACAGTTCCGGTATCAGAGGCCAATATTGGTGGAGCGGCCGCGTTTGCGATATCAAGCGCCATATGGTACCAGATGGGATACTGAGTAATGCCGCCTGATGCTGGCCAGATAAAATTAGACGAACCTTTTACTCCCGCTTGGGCCTGGGCACGGAACTGCTGGGCGAGGTATCGCGGCTGCTCTTCCTCAATCACCCCATCCGGCACATAGAGTACCTGACCGGGAACAATCGCGAAGGTATCAAGGTCTGAAAACTCGTTGAACGGAAAGTTTACGATTTTCTGAGCATCGCTTTTATACTTTTTTGCGATACTGTAAATGTTGTCCCCTGAGTTAACTTTATGGACGACACCGGTAACCGGAGGCACCTTCAGCTTCTGTCCCGGCTTTATCGTATCAGTCTTCAAGTTGTTTGCCCACTTAATGGTATCGACTGAGACATCAAATTTTTGAGCGACCGAGCTGAGGGTATCGCCACCAAGGACTTCATATTCGATGATTTTGTCACGGGGCTTTGCTGATATGACGGTTGCGAGAGAGTTCTCCGTGGGGTTATAAGAGACTACCAGCGCCTGATATTTTCCCGGCTCCTGATCAATGGAGCTTATGAAAGGATTATTCTCCGCGATAATCGGTCCTCCGATAAGCGCAGCCGCAACAAGTACAAAAAAAGAGGTGTTGAGGAATGAGCTGGAGTACTTCCCGCGCTTTACGATCAAAAAAGCTACGATCACATCTTTTACCTGTTCAACGCCGTGGCCAAAGTTCATGAGGCGGACAACCGTATACTCGCGGAGGAATGATACGAATAGCTTCAGATCAGACATATAAAGATAGCTCTTATTATACTAAAACTCCTGATATTCTTCACAAATGTAGCGGATAATCCATTTTCTTCCCTCTCCCTTTACTCTATCTTTGATGACAAATATCAAAACTCAAATGACAAATCAAATCCAAAATCCCAATAAAAAGAAATATGATTTAAAGGAACGCACCGGTAAGTTTGGCAAAGATGTTATTTTACTTTGTAAGAAACTTCCCGATTCCGTAATCAACCGACCTTTGATTAACCAACTAGTTCGTTCAGCTACTAGCATAGGTGCAAATTATATGGAAGCAGACGGCGCAGATTCAAAGAAAGATTTTAAACATAAAATTTCCTTATGTAAGAGGGAGTCAAAAGAATCATGTCACTGGCTGAATATGATAACCGTTGCAAATCCGGGCTCTCAAAATGAATGCCGTACTCTTTGGAAGGAAGGTCATGAATTGACACTTATTTTTTCTTCTATTGTTCGAAAGTAATCGGCATGGTAATGACAAAAATCAAATGTCAATTCAAATCTAAAATTAAAAATTCAAACCTTTTCCTTTGTCATTAAGGTTTTGTATTTAGTATTCATTTGACTCTTTGGATTTTGTCATTTGGATTTGAATGGCATCTTGGGATTTTGACATTTGTCATTAAAACATCTACTTATTTCAAGGTACCAAATACGGTAACTCTATCATTGTGCTTCCGGTGATGCATTCTCTGGAAGTTGTAGTCTCGGTGTCACGGCTGCCGGTGGTGGCGTCGGGAGAGCCAGCTGGCCTGATTGAACCGCGGATTCCGTTGCAGATTGTTCCTGTTTGGGAAGTTTTTTCTTAAACTCCTCAAGCTCTTTCATCGCGCGATCATAATCAGCTTTGTCTTGCTTCATGTTAATGAGAGATAAAACGTTTTGCATCTCGTTTACCGCTCTCTGATAATCTCCCCGCTGATAAGCACTCCAGGCAAGATTATAGTGAGCGTTCGGCCAGTCAGGCTTTAATACTACCGCCTGTTCAAACATCTTTGATGCCTCTTCATAATTTTGGAGAGAAAAATACACCCCACCGAGATTTAAACGGTACATTGGATTCTGGGGATCAAGGACGATCGCCCGCTGAAAGGATGAAATCGTCCACACATCCGCTCCTTGCGCGACAAAGAGAATGTTCCGGTAAATAGCGGCTAAGTTTTCCCAGTTGCCGGCTTTATTTTGATTTAATGCAACTGCCGCTTTTGCTTCGTTAATGGCAGCCTGAATCGCTTGAGAGATTGTTTGACGCTGTTCTTCGGATAATTGCGGTTGTTGATTTTGATTATTAGCGCTTTGACTTGCTACCTGAGTCGCGACGTTATTAGCTATCAGAAGATTTGTCTGTGAGAAACTAATACGATACTTTTCCAGGTATGGGTTAAGTATAATGGCCTGACGCTGATTTTCATAGAGCGTCCGCATATCATCTTTCACAATACCATTTAAGGCATTTTTAAACGTAACCTCTGCCGCGTACGCCCGCACCAGAAGATACGATCCGCCCCCGGTCACGAGGAGCGTGAGAATGATCATGCTGAAGTAAATGGGTAATAAATTCTTCACGTCCATCTCAGATGTCGCTCTCATTCGTGTTGCCTCAGAGGAGTTGTGAAAGAGGTTGAGACTCGCGATAACGATGAAAAAAAGGAATAAAAGAGGAAGATTAATAGGCAGTAACAAAAATATAGCTAATAAATAACCGAGTACCACCATAGAGGGTATGACTTTCTGCCCATGCTGTAAACGTCTTTGATTCAACTCACGAAGCAATCCTCCAATTAATAGTAAAAAGGTTAAGAGACCGATCAAACCCGTTTCGGTAAATATATGTAGGAGACCGGAACGACTGACATTAAACGATTGCACCTGCCAGAGAGACGTTTGATTATAGAGCACGTCTTTCGATCGTGAAAAAATAGAGGCGAAGTTATCAACACCGACTCCAAAGAGAGCGGTCATCGGAGTTTTGAGCGTCTCAACCGCTGCGTACCAGGAGATTGAGAACGGTGGCATGGTCGAAAAAAACTGAGCCTTAACCATACTATAAATGGTCAGACATAATGCGAGCGCAGTAACAAAGAGAACGAAAATATCAGGAGCACTGTGCCGGAGAGTTTGCGTATCAGTACCGTGTTTTTTCTGGAGAGCAAGCTGGGTAAACGAAAGGACTACGAAAAAACCCAAAAAAACCGCGAGATCAAGCGGTGATCCAAAGGTAGTAAATGCAGGATTCTTTAAAAACTCCAGTGCTTGCGGAAGCTTGACCGATTGGAGGGGATTAAAAAAATATACGATCGCAATTATTGCCACGAATGATGCTGATGTTGCGAGCAATTTAAGAAAAACATTCTGTAAGGGCTGTGAAACCGTTTCATCTTTTTCTTTTTCAATACGCGAGATATAAAAATAGAGTACCGCAAGCGCTGCCAGCGCGACCAGCCCAAAGTGAGGATTTACCAGAGCTTGCACCTTGTTGGGAGAAGAGAGAAGCACCGATAAACCGGAAGCGACGAGAAATAAAAGTACCGCGCTATCAAATCCGCCCTTTATCCAGACAAACCGTTGGGTTAGCGCAAACTCAATGGTAGAGATACCAACAAGAAATGACGCGCTGAATGCTAATAAATAGAGCTTATTGGTTGCGAAAAACTCCGGAGTAGGCGGAAAAAAAAAAAGAGGGAAAAGAAAAACCACTGTGTAAAGAACTAATCGCTTTACGGTCGTGAAGAAAGAGGTAATTGATTGTGTTGAGGACATAGAATGAAATTAAGAACTGGCAAAAGACTTTTTCCCTCGACCGTCATTCTGGCAAACCCGCCATAGGCAGGTGCGTTCAGAATGTCTTTAGATCCTGGTTGCGTGCGCTTACCAGGATGACGATAAACCTTCAGAAAATCCGGGATTTTCTCAGTGTAGAAATTCTGATGAGAAAAGTCAACTATAAATTACTATAAATCAAATCTTAAAACTCACATGTCAAAGCTTAAAACTACTGTTCAAATTTCAAACTTTTGCTATTTAAGATGTCTCTTTGACATTTGCGATTTGAGTTTTGAGATTATCCTCCTCATTCAAGCCATTTCTCAACCTCAAGCGCCGCTGCTACTCCCATACCTACCGCAGTCGCGGCCTGACGGTACCGATGATCCACACAATCACCAGCTGCAAAAACACCCGGAACAGAGGTCATGGAGGGGTAGTCATAATTGAAATTCGTTGGAATTTGTTGAAACTGGTTGGAATTAGTTAAACTGGTACTCGTTTCAACTAACT
>CAZHGF010000076.1:0-5396 GCA_964531945.1 uncultured Gammaproteobacteria bacterium
CTTTTGCATCCGGCTCGTCTTTTGATTTACGGATGACCTGTATGACTTCATCAATATGATCAAGCGCGATGAGGTATCCTTCTAAAATATGCGCCCTGTGTTTTGCCTGGGCAAGCTCAAACTCCGATCTCCTTCTTACAACAGCTACGCGGTGTCGAATATATTCTTCAAGAATTGTTTTAAGCGATAAGGTATGGGGTACCCCATCAACAAGAGCGACCATATTGACTGGAAATGTTGTTTGAAGCTCGGTATGTTTAAAGAGGTTATTCAGTACTTTTTTGTAAGACGCATCGCGTTTGAGTTCTATGACGACTCGTATTCCCTCTCTATCAGATTCATCCCTTAGATCAGAAATACCGACTATTTTTTTATCCACCGCAAGATGAGCAATTTTTTCTACAAGATTTGCTTTGTTAACCTGATAGGGTAACTGTTTGACAACTATCGCAGTCTTTCCTTTTCCGATTTCTTCCTCTTCAACAAGACCCCGAACAAGTATTTTCCCTTTTCCGGTAGCGTACATTTCTTTGATATCTTTTGCGCCGTAGATAATCCCGGCTGTTGGAAAATCAGGGCCTTTGATAAACTCAACCAAATCGTCAAGAGTTGACTCGAAAGTGAGATTGGTGTTTAATCCCGATTCCGTTTGTGGTTTTTCTGCATTGTCACCGCTTACTTCCAGAAGATGTTTATGGAGTGCCGCAAGTTTATCATCTGCTTCCTTTTTTGATTGACCATTCGTTTTAGAAGTCTTTGCATGATCAATCAAGTGAGTAATAGCGCCAATCAGTTCGGATAAATTATGGGGTGGTATCTTCGTCGCCATACCAACAGCAATCCCCTCAGCCCCCATAAGAAGGAGATTGGGAAGCTTTGCCGGAAGATACATCGGTTCTTTCAAGGATCCATCAAAGTTGTCTACCCACTTTACCGTATCTTTATCAATATCAAGAAGCATCTCCTCAGCGATTTTTGCTAACTTTACTTCGGTATAGCGCATTGCAGCAGGAGGGTCGCCATCGATTGAACCAAAGTTTCCCTGTCCCTTAATAAGAGGATAACGCATGGAGAAGTCCTGTGCCATACGTGCAAGGGCTTCATACACTGGGGCATCGCCATGTGGATGAAATTTACCGAGTACTTCACCAACAACTTTTGCAGATTTTGCAAAATGCGCACTTGCTGTTAGTCCCAGCCGGTGCATTGCGTAGAGGATCCTCCGGTGGACAGGTTTTAAGCCGTCACGCACGTCAGGAAGGGCTCGGGATACGATAACACTCATCGCGTAATCGAGATACGCGCTCTTCATCTCCTCCGCAATCTCGGTCGTTATGAGACCGTTTAACGGTTTGTTTTGAATTGTTTTTTCCTGCTTTTCCTCATTCATACTTAATATATGAAATGTTCATCGAATAGGAATGGTTTGATTGCTCAATGGTTCTATGGTTGAATGGCTCAATGGTTCATTGCAAAATCATTTCAACCATAGAACAATGGAGCCATTCAACCATATTGTTATCATGAACGGTGAGCTATTTCATCGCTTTCTTAATCGCCTCAAATGCCTTTTCTTTGGGTAAGAAGCCTTTTGTCTTCACCCACTTATTCGGCTCAAGTTCTTTATAGTGATTAAACATATGTTTAATCTTTGCTTTCGTCGCTTCATCGAGATCGCTGATATCATTAATATGTGACATAAAAGGGTCGACCTTTTTTGTGGGAACAGCAAGTATTTTCGTGTCAATTCCTTCTTCATCTTCCATCTCAAGCATGCCGATGGGCCGAGCCGGAATTACACACCCCGGGTGAACAGAATAAGTAGATATAACAAGAATATCTACCGGATCACCATCCTCCGCATGCGTTCCGGGAACAAATCCATAGTTAAACGGATAAAACATCGCCGTATAGGCAAAACGATCGACCATTATTACACCAGAGTCTTTATCCAACTCATATTTCGTTGAGCATCCCTGCGGGATTTCTATAAACGCGTTCACTTCCTCAGGTGGGTTTTTACCAGTCAAGAGTTTTGAGATATCCATATTTTTAGTAATTAGTAATTGGTAATGAGTAATTAGGAGATATTCCCTAATTACGGATTACAAGTTACAAATTACCTATACATCCAAATTCGCCATTCTGGCATGGGAAACAATAAACTTTTTTCTCGGCGGTACTTCATCACCCATCAACATGGTAAAAATAAAATCTGCCTCCTCGGCATCCTGGATAGCGACTTGTTTTAGTACTCTATTTTCCGGATTCATAGTCGTTTCCCATAATTGTTCTGGATTCATTTCACCAAGACCTTTATATCGTTGAATAGTTGCCGTGGCAGTTGAAAATTTTCCGTCCTTACTTTTTACCTGAGTTAATTCTTTAACCACTTTTTCTTTTTCTTCATCCGAAAAAGCATAGCCAACTTTTCTTCCCACTTGAATTTTATAAAGAGGGGGTTGGGCAATAAAAATATGGCCCTTTCTGACAACGTCTGGTAAATGTCTAAAGAAAAACGTAAGAAGGAGTGTGCGTATATGTGCTCCATCGACATCCGCATCAGTCATGATAATGATTTTATGATAGCGCAGCTTCATGTAGTCTACATTTTCACCAATGCCCATCCCTAAGGCAATAACAAGGTCTTTGATCTCTTTAAACGCAAGTACCCGATCCAGGTAGGCGCGCTCGGTATTAAGTATCTTTCCGCGGAGCGGGAGTATCGCCTGGAATTTTCGATCTCTCCCTTGTTTTGCGGTACCGCCTGCCGAGTTACCCTCAACCATGAAAAGTTCAGAGAGAGCTGGATCTTTTTCCTGACAATCCGCAAGTTTTCCCGGAAGTGTTGATCCTTCAAGAGCACCTTTTCGTAGTACTGCTTCTTTCGCAGCTTTTGCAGCAAGACGGGCACGTTGGGCAAGGAGAATTTTCGCTATAATTTCCCGTCCAACTTTTGGATTTTCTTCAAAGTAAACATCGAGATATTCACCAACTGCTTGTTGCACAATCGTCTGGATCTCAGAGTTTCCCAGTTTCGTTTTTGTTTGACCCTCAAACTGGAGATTTGTTGAGGGCATTTTTATATAAACGATAGCCGCAAGTCCTTCTTTGATGTCGTCGCCGGTAAGACCGTCGCCGCTATCTTTTTCGCTGAGGATTTTTTTCGCGTAGATATTGATTGAACGGGTTAAAGCTGTTCTAAATCCGGTTAAGTGCGTTCCCCCTTCGTGGGTATTGATAACGTTTACGAATGAGTTTATGTGTTCATTAATAGAGTCGTTATACTGGAGTGCTACCTCGATTTCTTTATCATCCGCCTGTTTTTTGATTGAGATGGGATCGTGAAGCACCCTTTTCCCCCGGTTCATATCTCTCAGGAGTGAGATGATTCCCCCATCGAAATAGTAGCTCAATCGTTCCTGTGTTTTCTCATTTCTGATTTTGAAGTACACCCCAGACACAAGGTAAGCGCGTTCTTTAACCTGTTTTCTAAAGGTAGTAAAGTTGATTTCAGTTGTTTCCTGAAAAATCTCCTTGTCTGGAAGAAAAGAATACGCAGTGCCATTTTCAAATGGGAATCCTAGCGCCGACTCTTTTACTTTTGTGACCGGTCCAAGGGGTTTTCCCTTTTTATACTCCTGCCGGTAGAGTTGTCCATCGCGTTTTACCTCAACGACAACGTGTTCTGATAACGCATTTACTACTGATGCGCCCACTCCGTGAAGTCCTCCCGATACTTTATACGCTCCATCACCGAATTTTCCACCGGCATGAAGCTTCGTCATAACGAGCTCAAGTGCCGAAACATTATACTTGGGGACTTTTTCAACTGGGATACCGCGGCCATTATCAAAGACAGTAAAATAACTGTTTTTTTGCACAGTAATTTGGATATTCGTGCAATATCCTGCGAGAGCTTCATCAATAGCATTATCCACGAACTCGTTTACGCAGTGGTTTACACAACCCTGAGAAGTGGAGCCAATATACATTGCGGGGCGTTTGCGTACCGGTTCTAATCCTTCCAATACTTGTATCGATTCTGCACTGTAGTCTTTATTACTCTTTGCCATAAAGAGTAATTGTACAGGAATTAAGGGGGGATTTCTAGTGTAAATGAATTAAAAAACAAAGGACTCATATCGTATTCACGATGATAAGTCCTTTCAGTTTTCAAGAAGATTCATTACTTAAGTTCGACCTTTGCTCCTGCTGATTCAAGTTTCTTTTTTGCTTCTTCTGCTGCGTCTTTTTTCACATCAGCAACGACATTTTGCGGAGCGGACTCGACTAATTTCTTTGCCTCCATAAGTCCTAATGTTGGAACAATCTCACGAACCGCTTTAATTACACCAAGCTTATTATCGCCCGCAGCTGTTAAAACAACCGTAAAGGAAGTTTTTTCTTCAACTGGTGCAGCTGGCTGGACGCCTGCTGCCGGTGCAGCTCCCGCTGCTACCATAGGCATTGCGGAGACTCCGAATTTTTCCTCTAAGTATTTAGATAAATCCGCAAGTTCAACAACGGTAAGTGTCTCGATATCTGTAGCAATTTTCTGCAATTTTTCTGAAAGTTGTACGTCTGCCATATAGTATCACCCCCTTTGTATGATTCGTTATGAGTTATGGGTTATGTGTTAGGAGTACTCATGACTCAGAACCCAGAACTCATAACCTTAATGAGTTCGCTGCGATTGCTGACTGATAATATAAACAAATTTCTGTATGTTAAAGCGGAATGTAAAATTAAGTTTAGAAACCGGTGTTTTCATGCTTCCGATAACTTTCGCAATAAGTTCTTGCTTTGATGGAAGTTGCGCTATTTTAATCAAATCCCGAGTTTGATAGACCTGATCGTCAAGCACGCCAATTTTAAATGAGAGCGATTTTTCCTTATCGGAAAATTTATGAAAAACACCTAATCCTTTACTCCAGTCTTTTCCCAGTAAAAGGAGGGCTGAGTTGTCCTTTAATTCTTTTGTCTGTTGTTTTAGCTCACTGAGAGATTTGTTTTGACCGCTTAGCCTATTGAGTGCTTTCATGAAAAGCGTATTTTTGATGACTTTGAGCTTTGAGCCGCTTGCTCGGAGGTCTTTACGAAGCGCTTCTAGCGCCGTGTGAAGAGTCTTCTCAAATCTAACAAGAGCAAAGTTGTTGCTTGATTGTAGTGATTCTATGAGAGTTTGTACCTGTGATCGTTTTTGCTGGTTTACCATATTATTCACTTGGTCACGACAGTAAGTCGGACACTCGTCAGGAAATATTTTTTATGTTGAAAAACAACCTGAAGTCTTGGTGATTTTCTTATTATAACAAAAAGCTTAGGAAAATCAATGTTATGTATGAGTTCCATACATATGGCACTCTCTGGGAAAAAGTAATAATAGGTTGTTC
>CAZHGF010000077.1:0-5362 GCA_964531945.1 uncultured Gammaproteobacteria bacterium
TGGTGGAAAGATTCCTTCGTTGGTCATCGCCTGACCGACTGAAACACCTTTTTCTACCTGTTTATATATGCTTTCAAACGCATTCTGATAGACCATATTATCTGTTGTTTCGATGATGATCTGTAGGGCTTCTAATATCGATATTCCCGAACCAATAAGGATTGAAAGAGTACGGGTAGAGTCAACCAGAACAGACATCTTGATGATATTGCTGAATACCGGTGTCTTGAGCGCGATTTTATCAAACTGCATTTTTCCTCTTTTTGTCGCAAGATATTTTTTTAACACCGCTAATCCTCCGATCACGCCGCCCACTATAACCGGCCAAAACTGCACGCTAAACGATGATATACCGATAAGAATTTGTGTACTAAGGGGAAGCTCAATATTAAAATCTTTATATAAGTTAAGCAGTCGTGGGATGACAAATGTCACCATGATGAACATGACAATAAACATGCCCGAGATAACAATGATCGGGTATATCAGTGCTCCCTTGATTTTTCCCCTAAACTCTCTTTGCTTCTCCAAGTTTTCTGCAAGCTTGAGCATAATCTCGCTGAGTTTTCCCGACGCTTCTCCTGATTTCACCAGGGCAATATAAAGATTAGAAAAAAATTGAGGGTATTTTTTGAGGGCGGTAGATAATGTTTTACCTCCTTTTACTTCTTTATCAACATCGGTAATGACTTTTAATAGAGACAGTTTGGATACCTGTTTTTTCAGAATCTCAAAACAGTCTATGAGGGTAAGACCGGCGTTTAGCATGATCGCAAGTTGGCGGGAGAAATCGACGATATCATTAAATGAGACACGATCAAAAAATTGGCCGATTGCTGAAGCTGAAATATCTGCCCGTTTTACCTCAATGGGAAAAAGGTTATGGTTTTTCAAGTAGTTTACGACCTCAACATCTGAGTTTGCGTCGATCTTTCCCCGAACAATCTTATCCTTATCAAGCGCGCGGTAGGAAAACAACATACTTATGTTATAAACTTGGTAATTTCTCGAGGACGAAGGGCATAAGAAAGAGCGGTGTCTCTGCTGATTTTTCCCTCTCTGAAAAGACGCGCCAGTGATTTTTCAAAAAGCATCATTTTATGTTCCTCGCCGGTTTCTATAATGTTATCGAGCATAAATATTTTCCCTTCCCGGATAACAGCGGCAGCGGCAGGAATATTTATTAACACTTCAGCAGCCGGGAGTCGTCCGGAGTTTGAGATATCCGGCACTAATCGCTGGCTGACAATCGCTTTGAGGGATGAGGCAATTTGTGTTCTGATCTGGTTCTGCTGGGAAGCGGGAAACACATCAATGATCCGGTTTACTGTTTCGGTAGCTGTTGTGGTGTGGAGTGTAGAGAATACCAGGTGTCCTGTTTCTGCCATGGTAATAGCAGCCTGAATGGTTTCATAATCACGCATCTCTCCCAGGAGTAAGACATCAGGATCTTCACGGAGAGCTGATCGAAGCGCAACCGTCCACGAATGGGTATCCTGCTGAAGTTCCCGCTGGGAAATAATAGATTTTGCAGTGGGGTAGGTAAACTCAATCGGGTCCTCAACCGTAATAATATGTTTGGCATAGTTAAAGTTTATTTCGTTAATGATTGAAGCAAGGGTAGTTGATTTACCTTCACCGGTCGGACCAACGACGAGGACGAGTCCCTGACGATAGTGGCTAAACTCCATCATGATCGATGGAAGCCCCAACTCCTCAAGTTTGCGGATCTTAGAAGGAATAAGTCTAAACGCGGCACCCAGGCGATTTTTTGTATAGTAAAAATTCACCCTGAAACGGGAACCAAAGGCTTCATAGCCGAAATCAATCTCTTTATTGGCAAAGAGGTTTTCTTTCTGTTCTTCAGATAGAATAGTCAGCAGCAATTGTTCTGCGGTCTCTTTTGTGACAATTTCACCAAGGGTAATCGCATAAAGCTCATTATTGATGCGAATTGAGGGATAATAGTCAGGCACAATATGCAAATCCGATGCTTTTCTTTCAATAGTGATCTGGAGAAGTTGCTGTAACGTAATCATACTTCTATTATAGGTAAATTAAAATTCAAAAATCAAAACGCAAAGATTAAAATAAGAGATTCTGGACGCACCCGCCTCTGGCGGGTTTGCCAGAATGACGTCATTCTGGGGATCCTGCCGTAGGCGGGAGACTCCAGAATCTACTTTTTGATTTTTGAAATTTATCCTATATATCCGCAATTCTTAATATTTCTTCTATGGTAGTTAATCCTTCAATCGCTTTCAAGTATCCATCCTGCTTCATAATGATAAGCCCCTCTTTTCTTGCCTGGGTTTCTATATCTTTGGCCGATTGTGACTGTAAAATCATTTTATTGATGGTGGGAGTAATTTTGAGTACCTCAAATATTGCGATTCTTCCCGAGTACCCGGTGTTACCGCATTCATTGCAGCCTTTTCCGCGAAACAGAGTAAGCGGTTTTCCATCACGGTAATTTTTAGGTAACAGATCACCCAATACCGTTTTTATCTCATCCTGAATTTTTTGTTCAGGTACATATGACTCTTTACAGTGTTGGCATAATCGCCGGGAAATACGCTGTGCAACCGACGCGCTTAGAACCGAAGCGATAAGAAATGGTTCACCTCCCAGGTCAATAAGACGGGGGATTGCGGTGGCAGAGTCATTCGTATGGAGTGTCGCAAAAACCAAATGACCGGTGAGAGCAGCCTGGATCGCAAGTTGAGTAGTTTCTTTATCACGGATCTCTCCAACAAGAATAATATTCGGATCCTGCCGTAAAAAAGATCTCAATCCGGTTGCGAATGTGAGCCCTGCCTGGGGATTTATTTGTACCTGGTTAATCCCGGTGATTTGATACTCCACCGGATCTTCAAGCGTAACAATATTGACCCCCGGTTTATTCAACCGCGTGAGGATGGAATAGAGAGTGGTAGTTTTTCCAGACCCGGTCGGTCCGGTGATTAAAATGATGCCATAGGGTTTGATAAATGCCTCTTCAAGATCTTTATACTGGATACCGCGCAGTCCCAGATCGGTAAGCGTCGGCATCCCTCCTGTTTTTTTCAGAAGCCGCATCACGATCTTTTCACCATTTACTGTCGGAAGGGTCGATACCCGCAGATCTACTTCTTCGGTACCGATCTTAAAGGTAAATCTTCCATCTTGGGGAATTCGTTTTTCATCAATTTTCATTTCCGACAATATTTTTATCCGTGATACCAGAGATTCGTGGATAGATCGGGGAAGAGTAAGTTTTTCCTGTAAAATCCCGTCAATACGGTAGCGTACTCTCGTCTTCATTTCCTGTGGTTCAATATGGATATCCGACGCGCGGCTTTTTACCGCAAACTCAAGGATTGTATTGGCAATTTTTGCTATCGGGGCTTCTTTAATCGAAGTATTGCCTACTTTTTCAAATTGTGGCCCCTGTACCGTGACTTCCTCAAGAGCTTCTTTTACTTCGGGAGAAAGACCTTGCGTATATGATATTTCAATGGCTTTAAGAATATCCTCAGGGTAGGCAAGCGCCAAAACAATCTTTTTACTTGTTTTTCTCTCCAAAAAGTCTGAGAGAACTAAATTGAGCGGGTCCGCAGTAGCGATATATATCGCGTTATTTTTAGTATCAAACAGATAGGGGAGAATCGTATTTTTTTTTGCGATTGACTCAGGGATCATACCGAGCGCCTGCGGATCGACTGCGGCTGTTGCGATATCAACAAAAGGCGTGTTTAAATACTTTGCTTTTATTTTTAGCACATCCTCTTTTTTTATTGTAGAAAGTTGTAAGAGGTACTCATCAATCGGGATGTTTTTTTGGAGTGCGTCAAGTTCATATTTGTCAGCAGTAGGCTGATCTATAATATTACTTTTTATTAGTTCCTGAAGAAATTGTTTGGGGGCAAGTGCCATAAATAAAACTATAGATTTGTTTATGATAAAATGCAATGATAAGTTCATCGTAGATTTCGGATCTCAGATGTCAGATGCCAGATTTCAACAGCAATGACCGCGATCTGATATCCGAGATCTGTCATCAGCCATCAACTAAGTATGATTCCCCTGCTTTTGGTATCACGTAACCAGAAAAAAATTGACAGCTTCATTGAAGGCTTTATAAAGGAGAATCATATTAATTCCTCCTGGATATTTACCATACGACCAGTTGTTCGTGAACTTGCTATTGATCAAATACGTTCTCTAAAGAGAGAACTCGCCATAGGCACGAACAAAAAAAGACTCATTATTTTTTACGCGCTTGATATATCAGGTCATGAAGTGCAGAACGCTCTGCTGAAGACTCTTGAAGAAAAACAGGAGAATAATCAGTTTGTTTTTATCGTTTCTCACGGCTCTTCAGTGCTGCCAACGATTCAGTCAAGGTCAAAGATCATTACTCTTGATACGCCTTCCATTTCGGTAAGTAATACTACTGAGGAATTACTGCAATCTCTCAGAGAAAAAGACACGTACAAATTCATGTTTCACCCGGCAGCCGCCACAAATTCTCGCGAGGACGCCCTCATTCTTTTTGACGAAATAGTGCAATATTACAGAAATCAGCTCTCTTCGACGCCCGAAAGCTCAGTAAAAACGATAAAAAAGACACTCCGTCTTCGAGAACTGTTAATTAACAACAATATTAACGTACAACTTGCCGTTGACAATCTGTTGATTTATATTAAGTATTTATATACCATGAATCATGAAACATGTAGCATATAACATGTAGCGTGTAGCGTCATAAGTTGTTACATGCTTCATGTTTCATGTTACAGAATAACAAAGGTTTCACCCTCATCGAGCTTCTTGTTGTTATTGCCATCATCGGTGCTCTTGCGGCTCTGTTGCTTCCCAACTTCATGGGGGCCCGCGAACGCGCGCGCGATGCGCAGAGAAAATCAGATCTCAAACAGATAGCAAAGGCGATAGAAGCATACAAAATAGACAATTTAGCATACCCGACTTCTATTCCCGCAAACTGTAATGGACTTTCAAGTGGTTCAAATACCTATATGCAAAAAGTCCCGGTTGATCCAAACAGTACGTGTGCTGCTCCCACTCCGTACGCGTACACCAGTCCAGTCGGGGCGGATAGTAAAAAGTTTACTTTATGCGCATGTTTAGAAAACAAGGCTGATACCGATAATAATATTGTTTCAAGCTGTACGGGGATTTCAAGTTGCACCTCAGGTAATATTTATCAGGTTATTGAACCATGAATCATGAAACATGAAACATGAATCATGTAGCATATAACATGTAGCGTGTAGCGTAATAAGTTGTTACATGATTCATGATTCATTTTACAGAATAAAAAAGGTTTCACCCTTTCCGAACTCCTAGTAGTCATCGGTAT
>CAZHGF010000078.1:0-5279 GCA_964531945.1 uncultured Gammaproteobacteria bacterium
CTGGGGTGTAGTTTCTCCCGAGAGTCTCCGTCTCAGAGGCAAGATACACGAAGTAACCATCTTTTTTTCCGATATCCGGTCATTTACTACCATTGCCGAGAGTTTACCTCAGGAAAAGCTTACCCGTTTACTCCACGAATAATTTAACGAAATGACCGAGGATGTCTTAAAAACTGATGGGATTGTCGATAAGTTCATCGGCGACGCCATTATGGCATTTTGGGGCGCTCCGGTCGAGCAACCGGATCAAGCAGACAAGGGCGCTTACCGCATCGATGAATATGGTAGCAAAACTGAAAAAGTTACAGGATAAATGGCAGAAAAAGGGACACCCTTTCGTAAATATCGGAGTTGGTATCAATATGGGTATCGTAACCATTGGTAATATGGGTTCGTCGAAGCGGTTTGACTATACGGTGATTGGAGATGACGTAAACCTCGCTTCCCGTCTGGAGGGATTCAATAAAGAGTTTAAAACCAATATTATCATTTCAGAGAATACGAAAAACAAAATAACGCTTCCGGCGAAGTTGAAAAGTCTCGGCGATGTTACCGTCAAAAGAAAAACCATACCGGTGAAGATCTATACGGTGGAATAGTATTCAACTCAATCACCTGATTCTCAAATCCTCATTTTGATATACTATTTGACAATCTATGCTCGCTGAAAAGCACCAGGTACTAAAAACTCCTGAATTTACCGCCGCTATTCAGTTGCCAAACGGGACAATACTAACTGATGATTTGGCATATATATTTGTAACCCTCTCCGATAATTTTAGAACTGATCAATGTCCTATCTCAAAATGCAGACTCGATACTGCGTATTATCCGACTAGTCCATTTCCTCAATATCCGGTTCAGCATCTTCTCAACCGTCTCGGGCGCGCAGTTGAAGAGTCAGGCATGAAAATTGTTACGATCGATGATCCGGACAGAAAGAAAAGAGACAACACTTTTCGCTCCGCAGTAGCGCTTTTTGTACCAACTGGTATCGAACCGCCCTATACTGTTCCCGAAGGTTCGGTTTTTCCTGCTTCTGTTCCCCTTCCCGAAGGACACCCTGCTCTACCGGCTCCTGAGCCTCCACTAGTGGTACAAGCGCAAACTCTCGCCCAAGAGGTGCCAAATGGAGAGATTGATTGCATTGAGTTTGATAAAGCCGAGTCAGATTTTGCTCGTGGTCTTCGCTCGTTCATCACGGAAGATATTGGGACGATAACGGATTCTCATACGTTTCCCATTTCAGTTCGTGATGCAGTCATTGTATTACGGAGACTGCATCAGTTACAGATGTTTACCGATAAATCTACTGTCAATGTATTGTTACAAGAGTTAATCCATCGACATAGTATCGCAGTCGTACGCATACATGACGCAAGCGAAACAGCTATTGGATTTGACAGAGTTGGGTTTGCTGCTTTTTCTGCCTTATCGTATGCCGCAAATGAAATAATTGGAACAGGGTATCTTCTCTTTGATAGTCAGTCTGGAGGAGTCAACCCTGACATTCCTGCAGCGGTTATTCGGGAACGTTTTGAAGCACGGTTCAATGAACTCATTACCCGGACTCAAATCTCTCTTGACTCCCCTGATCACCAGGTAGTTAGAGATCGCATTCATCAGCCGGTAGAGAGATTTTTCAGAGATCCATTATTGTTAGAGGGTGTTCCTGTTTCCCCAACCTTCAACAGGAAAAATGCTGTTGGTGACGTTACTGTTGGAAAGACATCAACAAATGCCCCTCAAGAAAATTCACCATCGGGTGTAGAAGCGAGTGTCCATATTGCGAGCAAATCAGAAAGGAATGATCATCAACCCAATAACGGTGTTTCAGCCGTCCGATCAGCAGAGTCATCGAGAAGATCGGCTCAATCTTCTCAGAGAAATCCTTCGACCGATCAACCAAAAACGCCTGCCTCGCCAACTTCAAGCCGGTTTTCTCGACACGAACGATCAGCACTAAAAAATCCATACCGACAAACCTGCAATGCACTTCTCAGCGCCGACCCGCGGGACTTCGATACGCTTTCCACATGGACTCTTGACCCTCTTCGTGTGCTTGTATTGGAATCGCGTCAGATAGAAGCTGATCCGAAAAGAAGAAGCTTATACATAAACAGATTTTTATTTTCCATCGATAGAGGTGATAGTGATAAGGTATATATTACTCGAGCTGAAGGAAAACTGAGAGTATTCCTCGATGCTCTATTTTTAATCAATGGTATCAAATATCATCAAAGATATAAAAAGCCAACTCATATTCTCTCTAAAGAGAAAAAAATTCCTTTCGATGATTTTATAAAAGCAATTGAGACCGTGATTGCCGATATGGAAGATTATACTCCCGACTACTACAAGCAAAATCCTGGCACCCAATATCCTCTCGCGCTGTGGTCTCACGTTCGAGCATATCTGCGAGCATTAAAGGTGCTGTAGCTTTTCAACCTACACCCCAGGGGTGAAATTATATCTACACCTCAGGAGTTTTTATAAACTTCGCATTTTTTGTTCTATACCGGTAAGTAATTCTTTTACTCCTCTCTCGGTTTTTACCGATACAAACTGTGGTGTAAACTCATGATAAACTTCAGATAGATCTTCAAACGTATCATGATGAGCGATATCTACTTTATTAAACACATATATTCTTCTTTTTTCGTAGATGCCTAATTCACGCAATATGTTTTCGACAACATGGATTTTCTCGTGCATCAAAGGATCAGAAATATCGATGACATGGATGAGAAGGTCCGCATGGATTGATTCAAGAAGCGTTGACTTGAATGCTTCAACAAGATTCGCCGGTAGTTTCTGAATAAACCCGATAGTGTCAGACACGAGAACCTCTTTCCTTAACGTCGGTAAATATAGTTTACCAATCGTGGTATCCAGGGTCGCAAACAATACGTCTTTTGAAAGCTTCAATTTGCCCGTTAACCGGTTGAAAAGCGAGGTCTTACCCGCGTTCGTATATCCCACAATTGATATAGTTTTTAACCCCTGCTCTTTTCTGCGCTCAAGCTGTCTCATTCGTTCCGTCGATAACTTATGTAAACGATCGTTCACTTTCTTCATCTCATTCCTCCAGTGACGTTTCATCAGCTCGATATTCGTTTCTCCCAATCCCCGGGTACCGATTCCTCCTCCCTGCCGAGAAAGAACTCTGCCGAGACCGTAGATACGGGGACCCATATGCCGCATACGGGCAAGATTGATTTGAAGCTTGGCATGAGCGGTGTGAGCATGTTTTTCAAAAATGTTTAGAATCAGGTCTATCCGATCCCATACTTCTATCTGCGGATTGGTATCCCAGATTTTCTTTTTGAGGTTAAAGAGTTGTGTTGGTTTTACGATTGCATTTATGACTATAACATCAATTTTATCCTCGAGTACGAGTCGTGCGACTTCGTCAGCCTTGCCGGAACCGATATATGTGCCGTTATCCGGAGTCATGCGACGTTGAATAACATGCACAATAGTAGCGCCCCCGAATGTTGAAACGAGAGATTTGAGTTCCGTAAGGTCATTTTCTGCTTCATCGTGGGAGGTGAAGAGTGAGACGACGTTGAGGAGAATGAATCGCTTCGCGGAATTTCCAGCCATAAACTTTTATTATACCTCATGTTAGAGTGCTCTGGCGATCTCCAGAGTATACGATCATTATGAAACATGTAACATGAAACATGAAGCATGGTATACATTGTTCTTTTGTTCTCTTGTTCGATTGCTTCATGTTGCGTGTTTCATGTTTCATGATTCATGATTGAACGCTCAGCGGTTATTCATTGCATTTCCAGAAATTATTCTTTATAGTTAATCTAAATCCGATGAAATATATTGTTTTTACCTATGATGGACATGGCCTCCCGATCGCCTATAATCTACAGCAAGAAGGGAATGAGGTGATTATTGGACAGGTAGAAAATAAATCCGATGTTCTCTCCCCTTCTGAAAAAGAATCCCGCTTCGAAGATGAGCTTGAGAAAAAACGGCGGCTTTCACTATTTGACGGAATGCTCGAGAAGATGTCTGCCGATAAACTTATCGATAAGATGAAGTCTATCAAGAACCCGTCCGACTACTTCGTTTTTTTTGATTTCAACAACTTGTTTAAATACGCTGAACAGGCGATGTATATGGGATTCCATGGGAATTTTCCGACAGAAGCTGATCATCTTTTCGAAGTAAACCGTGATGAAGCAAAAGCATTTGTCAAGAAAAATTATCCCAAGCTCAATGTCGCTGAAGTGAAGGAGTTTTCCAAAGTGAACGACGCGATAAAGTTCGTCAAAGAATCTGATGATATCTGGGTTATTAAGGGTCGTGATGAGGAAGCGGAAACATTCGTGCCTGAGAGTGAAGATGTTGATCTGGCGCGGGAGCAGGTCATTGAGGGGCTTGAGCGGTACAAAGAAGACTATGAAAAGCAGGGGTTTATTCTTGAGCTTCTGATCGGATCAGTAATGGAGATTACACCCGAGAAAATATACTACGATGGTGTACCGCTGGGAACGACGATTGATATTGAAAATAAACCTTTTGGAAGCGGTAACCTCTCAATTCAAACCGGTTGTTCTGCCGATCTGGTTTTCCCAACCAAGATGGATGATCGGATAAATGAGATTGCGTTCCCTCCAATTGTTGATGAGATGGCACGGCAACATAAGGGTTTGTTTTTCTGGGACGCGTCAATCCTCATCAGTAAGCGGGGCGGAAAGATGTATTTTGGTGAGTACTGTTCCAATCGACCCGGGTATAACTGTTTTTTTACCGAGCTTGCGCAGGTGCAGTCACTCAATCATTTCTTTGAAAGTCTTACCAATAAGGTAAATCCCTATACCATCGGGACTGTTGGAACTTCGATGCGTATTTTTAACCTGAGCCGAAGCTCAGATGATAAGTATGTATCCTCAGGAGATACCATCAACTACAAGCCGGAAATACAGAAGGATGTCTGGTTATTTGACGCATTGAAAAAAAACAAAAAGGTTATCTCTGCCGGGTATGACTGGAATCTGGCGGTGATTACCGGAGCCGGTAACTCTATTAACGAAGCAGTAACCCGCATGTATAACAATATTGAAAAATTTTCATTCCTAGGAGGTTATTATCGGCCAAAAAGTGATTATCTTTCGCTTGGCTACTCGAGCTCAATCATTAACCGGCTTAACTACGGACTTGATCGGAAGCTGTATACGTTACCGTTTAACGTGAGAGTGGGAGAGATAAAGTAGGGTTATGAAACATGAAGCATGAAACACACAACATGAAGCAAT
>CAZHGF010000079.1:0-3267 GCA_964531945.1 uncultured Gammaproteobacteria bacterium
TGGATTTAGCACGAGCTCTTGCTGAAAAGATGTCTCGATATAACAAGAAATTAAAGTTCGTTACCGTTTCCGGCGGGCATACAATTCTGTACGACAAACCAGGATATGTGATAGATGAGATGCTGAAACATCTACAATTCTCGCACAGTTTACCTCGAACGTAATCCTAAGGTGTAGATACAAATTCACCCCTGGGGTGAAAACTCTCTTATAAAACCTTGAGCTTTAGATGCAATAAAGCTTGCTAATAAATTAAAGGGTTATGGATTAGAAAGACCTTCTCAAGAACATATTTCTTGAATCCACCGGGAAGTTAGAGAAAGTAAGAAAAGCACGTTGGACGGAGAAACAGAAACTAAGTAGAAATACCTAAATTGATCAGCAATTTAGGACAAAATCAATAATATCTTCTAGAGATGTTTCTTTGCTAAATTTCTTCTCTCGGTCATAATCATTTACAAAACGACTTCGTTTATCTAATTTTGATGGGATAACTTGAATATTATCATCGTTCCAAATAATCGCCACAGCTTTAGTATTCTTTGCCATCTGTAACCAACTTTTAGCTCCAGTTGCTTTCAGCACCGGATCATTAGGGTGAGTTGCTTTATACTCAGAAAAGCTTTCGATTTTGGAATGTCCTGCGTCTATTAACTTCTTTAGAGCTTCAGTAATTTCGGTGACATTTACCTCAGTAGAATAGACAGGCTCAGTGATCATATGTCCAGAACCTTCTAATTTCGCAATAGTAGGGAGATACGCTTTATTCTCCCTAATCATAATATTTGCTACATCTATCATATAAATTGGATTATATCAGATCGAGTTGGATCTTATGCATTATGTTGTGGTGGATACAACTTCACCCCTGGGGTGTATTTTTTTGATTTCATTTGCAATGGAGCGATAGCGCACTTATAATGCGTTTTCATGATAGCTGGTGTTGAAAATCCACACCATCTTCAATACGCTGCGGATCTTATCCGCACTTTAGTTATTCCTATTCATCACTCACCTCAACTCTCTATTGAGTCTGCGGAATCACTACCAACTCTCTATAACCTGCGCCAAGCAGCTCTCTATGCCGCATCGTTGGGCCATCTTGAAGGCCCAAATCTATCCTTAGCAACAATCTTCAAAACACAGGATTGTTTATATGAAATGAAAGCAGGTGAAACTCCACCGATAGAGGAACGGCTGGATTTATGCTCTCTTGCGTTTATTAGTGCGGCACTGAATCATCTTGGGGTCTCTTCACTCATTCAACCCCAGATTGAACATGGAGAAAATCATATGAGCGCTGCGGCGTTCTCGCTCATAAAAGCAAAACATTTGCTTTATTATGTTCTTGACTCACAGAGCCCAAACGGATCTGCTACATATCTTAATTTACTTGTGCGTGATGAAATCCGTCGATATCGAACGCGCAATTTAGAGACCGCCCCAGAAACTGAGAGAAAAATCTATACCCCTGATTCTGCCTGGATGGAGGTTGCAGCTCACGAAGCCGACCCGTACGTGACAGCACGATTTATAAGTTACGCGTATATGAATAGTGCGCGGAAAGAACTCGAAGTTGAACCAAGGAACTCTCAACTATTGACTCCTATGATTTGCTCCCTAACGCGAGCAGACGGTTTTATAAATGCTAGATTACCCTTTCTTATTGATCTTGACTGTGGACCACGCAGTCTATCTCGAACTAAGACCTAGGGTGTAGATATGATTTCACACCTGGGGTGTAACTCGGTGTAACTTGCGCAGTTATAGCAGAATAGTTAAGTCTTTGAAACCTCAGAAATGATGCTCTGACGCTACTTATTTAACAACCTCGCTTAAATTTAGGTTGATAAATAACACCTTTAACACCCAGTGTTTGAAGTAACTAACTCTGCTTTACTTAATAAACCTTACCGAAATAATGAACAGGATTAAAACTGCTGCTAAGAAGATTGCGAAACCAAAAAATTCATGGAAGTAACTAAGCGAGACTCCATAAACTATTTTTTCACTTATCTGGAGCAATAATAGTAACATGGCCTCAAGTCCCGATAATATTAAGAACGAGAGAATAATTAATTTTTGATGCTTTTTAACACCAGATAAGTTACATGAACCTTTTTGCTTTAAGTAGGTATACACCCCAAACATAAAGAATAGTGCTGCTATTACAAAAAAGATCGGTCCATATTGGAACACCAGTATATTTCTTAAGGTAACTCCTGCTGAGATGTTGATTATCCCAAATAGGACAAGGATGAGAGGAATAATGCCACACATCTCAAACAAAACAGGGGCCAGCGCAGCCTTTAGAAGAGGTGAGAATTTTTGGTTATCAAAAAACGGCAATAAATGACGAGTCATAAATTTGTAGTGATGTTAGAGCTTCGCTACTTGTGTGAAGAGTGTCCCAAGAATGGAACACTTTCGAATTGAATTTTAGCAGAATCTACGCGACTTTTCAGCAGTACTAGATTCAAGTTCCGATACATGCTTAACTTTGAGGGCTTACTTGATCACTTTGTTGATTTTTTAGCTAGGTTGTGAGTAACCGCAGAACGGATGAGGCTTTTTAGTGAGCGCTCATTGATTTTATCGCCCTCGTAGAGATCAATCGCTCGCCATCTATTGCCTTCGAGGCCAGCGTTGAAGAGCTTGTCCGGATCTGGAAGGCTTGCGCCCTGAGAAAAGGTCAGTTTTACCTTATCCTTGTGAGCGTTGGCCACACAGATTAGTCCATCATGAGACCAACACGGAGTGCCCATCCATTTCCATTCCTCGATTATCTCGGGGTCAGCATCATGAATGATTTTGCGAAGATTGGCAAGCATTTTGCCGCGCCAGTCGCTAAGTCCTGCGATTAGTTGATCAATTTGCTCGCTCGATTTCATGATATGCTTTTTACCTTTACTTGTATTTTGAAAATTCCTAATAAATCCTAAGCAGTCCTTATAATTTGTGAGCCTGCAGGGACTCACAGTGTGAAGAGAGGATAACGTAGGGCTAAATGTAAAGTAACATCTTTACTATAGTACTTTTACAATTCGTTGTCAAGGGGAAATTAAAAATTGAGTTTCAACTTGTGAGAAATTTATCAAAGCCGTTGCTATCATCCTGATTTATTACACAAAAAATGTTGTCAAACACCGAACTAAATCTTTTCTTCATAATCTTATCAAAGGTAAGTACACATGAAGGAGAAAACTCTAATGCGGTAGTAATTACCATCAAATCATTTGCTGGGATAGTTGCATCTGTTGGTAACTT
>CAZHGF010000079.1:3277-5155 GCA_964531945.1 uncultured Gammaproteobacteria bacterium
AGATTAATGGTTCTGCTTTTTTAGCAAGACGCAATGCAGACGTTTCTAGTATTGTGTAATTCAAAATGTCTTCTATTATTAACATAGACCATAATTTTTGTTCTGCCACTTTGCGAGGAACTCTATTTCGAATAAGAGCAAAAATTGTTTCAAAAATGACTGGAGTCGGCAAGACCACCTTTATATTTGATTGATTTTGCAGAATTTTAGTAAAGACAGTAAGTGCTTCAGCATGTAGGTGATCACTTGCATTGATTAAAGAAATTATGAATGAAGAATCTTCAATGATGTACTTTTTATTCACGCACCTATTATAGTGCCTTTTTCCACTCTTTTCCGTATCTCATTTTAAGAAGTTCGGACAAAGCATTACCACGAGCACCTTCTTTTTTCGTAATCACGATGCTTTTTAGTATTTTGTTTATCATGTTCGCTTTTCTCTTAATCATACTTTCATTCTAAGTAGTTATAAGAGTGGTGTCAAGTGGTATTTTTATTTCTTACCCGCTTCTTACATTGTTATAACGCTCTAAAATAAATCTCCTCTTGTAAAACGAATTATTCATAATCTATTTTACCTTGAGACTACGAGGCGATCAAGACTCGATGTGTCAACATCGGTGAGCCTGCAGGGACTCGAACCCTGAACCACCTCGTTAAGAGCGAGATGCTCTACCAGTTGAGCTACAGGCCCAATTCCGTAGTTACTTATTATAACTCATTTGCTGGAAGATTTATACGTAAGGCAGCTTATTTTCCTAATATTACTACATTCAGTCCGCGCGAAAGCGCTCCCCATTGGTCAGGCGACCGTTCACGCCCAATCACATCTACTGTAGGTCTACCGTAATCCTCAAACATCGTTGGAGCACCAGTAACATAGAATATGACCCCGTTGTGCTCGTATCTGGAACCATACGCGTCAATACCAAACTTCTCACCTTTTATTACTAACTGCGGATGTTGTAAATAAAGAGCTAACAGCTCAACTAAAGGACACGGAGTTTCATCCACCTGATAAAATACCTGTTTAATATTTTCAGGATCCCGAAGCGTTCCATCATGAGTCCAGATAGCATACGGTCTACCGGGAGTCCATCCATTTCTTAAAAATCGTAAGTTTATGTCAGTTGCTACTCGAGCCAGGCGAAGCTGGCGATCAAGTGGAACACGTGGATCAACCGTAATAAGAATGTCAAACTTCCCGCGATAGCGTTCGGGTTGAGCAAAGGGATGAGGTGGCCTGAATGTATCGCGGTATTCTTCCTCAGTTTGACCAAGTTCCCGATGAAATCCAAGTTCGATAAATCGATCAACATGACGTGCGACTGTTTCACCAGGATTGAGAGTACCAGCGCGGGGCTCCTGAGGAGGTAATCGGGAGGGAATAGGACTTAATAAACTCAAACGGTAAAGCAAATCCGCACCCCGATGTTTTAATCTCGCGGGAAATGACTGGTCTCCTTGCGCAGGAAAAGGTACTTTACGCTTACTCATAAAAGTGTCGAAATTATACCATATGGATTAAATATTTATATTCCACACACCCTGCGCAAGCTCCTCTTTTGTTCTGTTTGTTCAGATACGCCCGGCTGAGTCGACCTGCCGGCAGGCAGGGATCTTGAATACCGCCTGCTGGCGGTTTCAGGACAACTACTCTAACCGCTGAAATCAATTATCCCCTTTTTAAATAAACGGTCTCATAACAAAACTGTCAGTTGTAAACAGTACTTCTGCTTGTAATAGCAGCATAAAATGGTAAAAGATGAGGCGTATGAAAAAACACAACTACACTACCCATCTCTCTACTTCTTCTGTTGTATAGTTCAGATTACCTTAGGTGCAGATATAATTTCACCCCTGGGGTGATGTTATCCT
>CAZHGF010000080.1:0-5104 GCA_964531945.1 uncultured Gammaproteobacteria bacterium
TGGGGGGGATGAAGTAAAATCAAAGCCCATACGAGTTGTCAAAGAATGGTTTTTCGCGACAGTGTATTTCAACTATTAATATTTGGGAAACTGTGGACTTTTGGTCCGCGGAGTTTCATATGCATATTACTCTCATAATGGTTTCTTCTATTGATGGCAAGACGACAAGGGGAGAGGATCCCAATGTCTATACCTGGACTTCTCCAGAGGACCAAAAACAGTTTTTCTCTCTCATTGAAGAGTACGGTCTTATCGTCATGGGGCGTAAGACCTACGAAAACGCAAAACCAGTCATGAAGCTGCGGCCCGGAAAACTTCGCGTTGTTCTGACAAGAGAACCAGAGAAGTATACCGCAGAATCTATTCCCAACCAACTGGAGTTTTATTCTCTTCGACCCAAAGAGCTTGTTGAAATCCTTACCAAACGAGGGTACTCCCGAATGTTACTGGTAGGAGGTGGTACGATCAATACACTATTTTTTCAGGAACAGCTTGTTAATGAACTACTCATTACCATAGAGCCCCAAATATTTGGGAAAGGCAGTAGTATCGTGAGCGGTGAATTTCTTGATGTGCAGCTTACCTTGCAAAAGGCAGAGAAATTGAATAAAAAGGGAACTCTGCTTCTTCGCTGTCGCGTTGTAAAATAAAATCCTTTTGCACACTTTCCTCTCTAATCTGTATACTAAAGTAGTAGTGAGAAACGTAGGTGTTGGTTTACTATTATTCCTTGTAGTTTATTTAAACGGAAATGCCGTTTCAGCGCAATCTCCATCAGTGCGCTATACGAACTGTGATTTATGTGGGTATTGTGAAGGGAGAGAAGCACCAAGCACATGGGAGTCATGTAGAGCATGTCTGTATCCGGGGATTACCGCAGGAGCAGAGAATAAGGAGACGCTACGGGTAGAGAGTGAGACGAATCTTCCACCGACTCCGTATTCCGGCAGATACTATACGATGATAGGATGTTTATCAACGAATGTGAGCGGAGGATTTAGTGGTGAAGGAGGAGCGGGGAGTGTGGTACAGACACTTCTTAATATTCTCTTTGCCTCCTCGGGTGGAGTAGCATTCATTTTCCTTCTCTATGGAGCGTTTATGTTTCTTACCTCACAGGGGGATGCAGAGAAATTAAATCAAGGGAGAAGGATAGTAACGGGAGCAATCATCGGAGTAATCTTTGTCATTGTCTCAGTATTTATCGTGAATCTCATCGGTTGTCAGGTGCTCAAGCTTCCCGGGTGGTGTGGAAATGGAAGAGTAGTGATTCCTCCTGCCGCACGTGTTTCTCCTACTCCTGCGAGACCCGCAGTATCACCAACACCCACAACTGTTCAACCCTCTGCGCGACCGAGTCCGACCCCCATATCGGCAACCTTTGCAGTTGCCACACCCACTCCGATACGAACATTGCAGCCAACCGCAACATCAGCACCTCCTTCAACAGGAGGTGGAGGAGAGAGTAGCGGTGGTGGAAGCAGCGCATATCCGTGCCACGATACCGTGGTTTCGTGTTTATGTGCTGATGGAACCTATCAACTTGAAGGCTCCGATGGATGCGTTAATCCGACTCAGTGTTATGCCCGATATGCTCCCGGATGCGGACCGCCATAATTTTGTGACACATCTTAATGAGTCAGTTTGTTTTACTTCGTCCCGTTGCAGAAGAGATGATAGGGTACTACAATAAATTGGCAAAATAAATTGCAACTTTGAGCGGTAATTTTGTTGGAGGCCTGTCTCGAATTCCCTTCCGTCAATGCTCTCCCGATAAAATCGGGACTGCGCGTTGCCGGAAGCCTTTCCTTCTCGACACCCAACAAAATTACCCTAACTTATATTCATATGATCATCGGGCCAAAAAAGCTGCTGGAGTTAGTAAAAAAGAAAAAACTGGTGAGTAATTTAAGCGAACGTGAATTAACAAACCCGGAGGGAGCGGGGTTTGATCTACGTTTGGGTGAAGTATATGTAATCAGTGGTGGCAAAGCGTTCTTAGGAATCACTGAACGGGAAACGCCCGACATTGATATTGTCGCAACCTATGAAGACTCAGTAACCAGGAGTTTTACTTTTGAACCAGGGAAGTTTTATCTGGTTTCAACCATCGAGGAGCTAAACTTACCTGAAGACATTACCTGCAATATGAAGCCCCGGACGACAACATTTCGGAGCGGTTTATTTTTACGTACCGGTAATGTCGCGCCCGGTTATAAAGGCACGTTGACCTTTGCGTTGAAGAATGAAGGACCGATTCCCGTGACGATGGAGCTGGGAGCTCGGTTTGTCCATGCGCAGTTTTACTGGGTTGATGGCGGAGGAAGCATGTATCGTGGACAGTGGCAGGGAGGACGAGTGACGACGAAGCGTCGTGAACAGCAAGTTTAGAATTCAGAGTTCATAATTCAGAATGAAAATGTAGAATTAAGAAGAACTCCAGACTCTAAATTTAATTCTAAACTCTAAATTTTGATTCGATATTCTCTATGAAGGATCATCCAGAATACCAATATCTAAACCTTCTCCAAGAAGCCCTTGATCATGGGGTAAGAAAGATTGATCGGGGGACTGATGTGGTGCTTTATAGTCTGTTTGGTCGACAGAACCGGTACGATTTATCTAAAGGTTTTCCTCTCTTGACCACGAAAAAAGTCTACTGGAAAGGGGTCATCCACGAGCTCTACTGGTTCATGTCAGGACAGACGAATATTAAATATCTCGCCGATAACAACGTACATATCTGGGATGACTATCCGTATAAGATATATTTGCAAAAGACGCAAAGCGCTCAGCGCCAAGCGCCAAGCGTAACAAAAGAAGAGTTTGTTCAAAAAATTAAGGATGATAAGAAATTTGCTGAAAAATGGGGGAGTCTGCCGCGTATTTACGGCGAAATGTGGCGACGATGGCCAACCAGAACCAGAAGAACGATTGATCAATTGCGGTGGGTTATACAGGAGTTGAAAGATGATCCGGATGCAAAAAATCTTATCGTGACCTCATGGAACCCGGAATACCTCTACACCATGGCGACCCATGAAGATGCATCGCGCTTTCCCATCTGCCATAACATGTATCAGGTAAACCAGCGTGATGGGAAACTCTGCGTACAACTGTATCAACGGAGTGCTGATCTGTTTTTAGGAGTACCATTCAACATTGCCAGTTACGCGCTTCTGACGATGATCCTCGCTCAGGTTACCGGCTACGAGCCCGGAGAGTTTGTGCATACCTTTGGTGATGCGCATATCTACGAGAACCATGTTGAACAGGTGAAAGAGCAGTTAAAAAGAGAGCCGCGATCATTTCCTACGGTCAAAATCGACCCGTCGGTACAAGATATCGATGACTTCCGGCCGGAACACGTTACTCTTGAGGGCTATGATCCCCACCCCATGCTCAAGGGAGAACTGACCGTCGCAGGAGGGCTTTATGAAAAAAAACAGTAGGTATTATGTAGTAAGTATCAAGTATTAAGTATGACTACGATAAAATCTTTCACTGATTTGTATGCGTGGCAGGAAGGACATAAGCTTGTCCTATTGATTTATGAAGCAACAAAACTTTTCTTAAAAGAAGAACGTTTTGTTCTAGTAGATCAAATGCGCAGGTGTGCCATATCGGTTACCAGTAATTTAGCAGAAGGGTTCTCAAGAAAAAGCAATAAAGAGAAAGCTCAGTTCTTTTATATGGCATTAGGTTCATTAACGGAATTGCAAAATCAACTATTAGTTGCAAAAGATATTGGATACTTAAAGAGTGAAAAATTTGATAATCTTATACAGAAAACGGTCATTGTTAGCAAATTAACAAATGGACTTATTAAGAGTTCTAAAATACTTAATACATAATACTTACTACTTGCTTCTAATTCAAATATGGAGCCAACCATCAGCATCATTGCGGCAATCGGAAAAAATAGAGAGCTGGGGAAGGATAAGAAGCTTCTCTGGCATATTCCTGAAGACATGAAGCGGTTTAAAGAACTGACTCACGGCCATGCTGTGATAATGGGGAGAAAAACGTTTGAGTCGATCGGTAGGCCATTACCGAATAGATTAAACTTTATTATTTCTCGTGATCCCAACTACACACCAAATGGTGTTGCTATTGTTTGCAGCTCTTTAGAAGACGCGCTTGAGAAAGCAAAGGAGCGGGAAGTAAACGAGATTTTTATCATCGGCGGTGGCCAGATTTATAAAGAAGCGTTGGTAGTAAGCGATAAATTATATCTAACCGTTGTTGATGCCTCATTTCCCGATGCCGATACGTATTTTCCTGAATATAACAAGTTTAAAAAAGTGACATTCAAGCAGGAAGGATCAACAGGTATGTATCACTATACCTTTCTTGAGCTCGAAAGAGAATAGTTTTCATATAGCCTTTTGCTACAATCTATTCCACTCCCGGAGTGGAAGTAATTCCAGACGCTTCATAACGAGAAGGCAAGAATGATTTGTTAGTATCGATTGATAACCAAGCTGATCAAATAAAGGAGTTACCCTTTCAGCTCTCCATTTCTGTACCCAACCCCATACATATGGAATACTTCGTTGTTGAGCTACCGCTTCGACAGCTCTCACAAGCTGTGATCCAATTTTTTGACGGCGATACGGCGGTTCTACTCCCATAAAGGCCATATACAGGCTATCGTCAAGAAATTGAGATTGAGGATTTGTAGGGCACATAACATAATAGTCAATGAACCCGGCGCTACCTGATAAAGCATCTTCTACTGGTTCAAGATCAACATGATCTGGTTCATGCTCCCATCGATACGCAGTGCGCTGGCTGTCGGGGATAGGTTCACCAGCTATAATTCGCTCATAGCGTTGTTTACCACGCCACAGGGTACCGATTCGATAAATTGGCATGGGAGCAAGCACTTCAGGTTGTTTCTTTAATACAAGTTGTTCATTCGTAGTCATAATCGAATTATAGCCCTCTATTCTACTATTTCGTATAATACGATACAACTTCATTATGGATATTAATAAGTATAATTATCACTTGCCACAAAAACTCATCGTCAAGATCACAGAGTATTTACTCTGAGGATGGATTTTCGAAAAAACAGTTGATACGGTTTCTTGAAAAGTGG
>CAZHGF010000081.1:0-4984 GCA_964531945.1 uncultured Gammaproteobacteria bacterium
GTACAAGGTTGTTTCCCGTCAGGACAGATGGTACTGTAGAACATGCAGAAGACGATTCTCCCTTCTCTCCCATACCTTCCTCACCAATACCAAAGTATCACTACGGGCAATGTGGCGTATCATTTGGTGTTTCGTGCATGCAGTACCCGTCAAACAAACCCAGTCTTTAACCAGACTTTCAGAAAAGGGAGTACGACACTGGTATGATATTCTGCGTAACCAGCTTGTATGGATTGACACAAAGCTCAAAGGTACGATTCAGATCGATGAGGTATACCTTGGTGGATTTAAAGGGAGAGCAATCATAGCCGGAAAAGATATTGTCAGGAAAGAAGTACGTTTTCATATCTGTCAAAGTCATGAACCATATGCTGAGGATGCGTATGCGTTCTTTCAGCGATACGTAACCAGAGGATCAACTGTGCTCACCGATTCCTCACCACTGTATCCTCGTATATGCCGTATGTTTACTTGTACTCATGAGTGTGATATCCATGCAAAGTTTGAGTTCCACTTAACGAGTGGGATTGAAGGATGCTTTGGCAATATGCGTACCTTCATACGAAGAATGTACCATCATGTAACGGTACAAAAGCTCCCAGAATATCTCGTGGAATTCCAGTACCGTTTTTCACGAAAAGAATACTTCACATCAGTTGATCAGTTCCTTCTGAAGACCTTGAAGCTTGTGCCAACAGCGTAGGAATGCCCCAAAATACCCCTTGACAGTATTAAAAATATCTTGTTTAATAATTGAATATACTTTTTAAAAAACCGGTGAAAAAAATTAACAGTAAGATTATTGTTTTTGTTGTTGTTTTTTCTATTTTCGGTTATTTCTTTTTCGCGAACCCGCCGCTCCTTGATACGGCAAATTTTACAACCGCATCAGTCACCCTTAGTAACTCGCGTTTCTCCTACCGCGCAGGGGTGGGACCAACCGTCGCAGCCGGCGTATCCGCAATTACTATTTTGGGTATCGGCGCAACGTCTTCAAGTCTTGGTGATTATGACACGAATCATCTTTTTCCCGGCGACTCAATCTGTCTCATGCCATCAACCGGAACTCCCGTAGTATGTAGAACAACCTCAACCGTAATTTCAACGTTAGGAGTTGGAGGAACGTATTTTAATATGGCCCCTCCTCTGGGTGTTGGCAGCAGCGGAGGAACAAATGCTGGTACTACGGACTACGTATTGGTGAACCAAGCATCAGCGATGAGAATATCTGTTGTGGTTGGAACGAGCCTGCCTTCAAATGGAGATTTGCTCATTACTATACCAGGAAACAGCAGTAATACTGCGCAACAAAATATGGATGGATTTGCAAATACCAATTTAACGGTTGGAAACACATCAACCGGTTCGAACGGATGGGATTTGGCTTTCTTAAATTCTTCAGGAAGCAGCGTACCGATAACCACCAGTGATATCTCAATATCAAGTCCTCAATCAGGCTGTAATGGTAACTGGACTGTAGCTGCCGTAACGCCTGGTACTGCAAATCATACGATACGAATAGATCGGGACACAAATGCCTGCCCTTCAAGCAGTACCATCAATATCCAAATTGGAAGCACAGCATCGAACGCGGTTAAATTAACCAATCCAGCACCCGTATATAATGCCACGACGAGCCATACACAGGGGACCGCTCAAATATATACGATTAATGTCAAATCAAGAGACGGAAGTGATAATACCGTAGATACGGTCGACATAAAAGTAGCCCCTGTGGAAGGGGTATTAGTTTCTGCTACCGTAGACACGACGCTCGCGTTTAATGTTACCGGACGGGCAGCAAGCTCAACGAGCTGTGGCCAAAGCGCTGACGTCACATCACGGGCGTATGCGGTTCCGTGGGGGCTGATTGATTCGTCAAACTCATTCTATGACGTTGGCCAGGGAATAACGATTAGCACCAATGCAGCTACCGGATACAATCTTGCCATCGAGGAAAATGATCAGATGGGGAAAGACGGAGTGGCTTGTAGTGGGGCTACGGCAGGAGAATCAGTCAACTGTATTAAGGATACAACCTGTGATGACGGTAACTGTACCGCATCCGCAGGCGTAAGCTGGACCGGCAGCACAATCAATGGCTTTGGTTTTTCTCTTGAAGGATTGGTGAACGTCGGACAAACCGCTTTCTCCTACGGCGGCGGTTCAAACTTTATCGCCCGTCAGTTTGCCGACCAAGAGGTTCCTGAAGCGAAGCAGGATATCCTTTCCCATACCGCTCCGGTAAGCGGTACTGCCGCGTTCGTGTGTTTTAGACTTAATGTATCAGCAACCCAACCGGCAGGTTATTATTATAACAAGGTTAAATATACGGCCACGCCGAAGTTCTAACTATTCTAACTATGAGATATATAAAATTTATAATCATTATAATCGTTATAATCTTTACATCTTCTCACGTCGGTGAGCTGAAAGCTCAGGAATCGCTCCCCCTCCAGGTTGCGCCTGCGCGTCAGGAATTAAAAGTAAGTCCGGGCGAAACAATATCCGTTAACGTCCGTTTCTACAACCTCGGTGAAAAAGCATTGGTAGGACTGGTAAAAGTAGCGGATTTTATTGTGAATAATAAAGAAGGCAATCCAAGAATTTTAGAGCATGTGAGCCAACTCTCGCCCAAATATACTGCCTCACATTGGTATACCCTCTCGACCGATAAAGCGATTATTGCGGCAAACGATAAAGTCAGCATTGAAGCCAAAATCAAAGTACCATCTGATGCTCACCCGGGAGGCCGCTATACGGCAATCTATTTCGAACCGACCTGAAATGATCTATCTGCTGCCACAAGTGGTACTGGTGCGGGAGTGGGTGTATCATCACGTATCGCAGCGCTCATCTATTTTAGAGTCGCCGGAGACATCACAGAAAACGCCCTGATTTCCAAGTTTTTCGCCCCATCATTTTTTGAGTATGGTCCTATAAAAATTGAAACCGAAATTCTCAATCGTGGCGATTATCACATAGCTCCCTCAGGAATCATGAGTCTTACTGATATGTTTGGGGGTCTGATCGCCCAAGAAAAGCTGAAAGAAGAGGTTAATATCTTTCCTGACGCCGCACGAACGTATGTGAATAAACTCGGAAGTAAGTGGATGTTTGGGAGATACCGAGTCGATATTGCGGCGTCTTATGGAGAAAAAGGACAAGCATTAAGTCGATTTATTTACGTCTGGGTTATTCCTTGGAAGATAGTGGTCATCGTAACACTTACCCTCATTCTGCTCATCCTGCTTGGACGCATGATTTATAGAAACGTCTTACTCCGACAATCATCTCTTGAAACAGAAATAGAGCATGAGCGTGAGGAAATTGAGGAGCTCAAAGAACAATTGAAGAAGAAAGATGAGTAACCTATTTAATTGTATGTCCGTATGTGGTTTTTCGTATTGAAAATACCTAGATATATTGTGTAATAAGAAGATAGCTTGTATCCGTCATTCTGGGGACGATCCGCCAGCTGGCGGAGAGGACTCCAGAATCTCTAGTAGATCCTGGACCTGCCTGCTCGCCTCGCTGATGTTCTCGCTTCACGCCAGAGTCGACGATAAGGCGCTGCGAAGTAGCGGGTTGGCGAAGCGGGCCCGGCGAGGCAGGCAAGCCAGGATGACACAAATAAGGATTAATCTAATTGATCAATTATCTTACTTATTTACGCAATTGTTTACTATAGAAATACGACGCGCAAAATACGATTTTGTACTCTATATGCAGGCAGTCGTATTAATTTTACTACTAACGTTATTTTTCCCGTTTGAACTCTCTGCGGCAAAGGCGAGTAAAGACGTACTTTCTGAGTCTACGGTATCAGTGTCAATCGGCACGTACACATTCTCACTCTATGGATACTCTTCTCCCTACGCGCAGGTGACGATACAAGGAAATGGAGTTTTTGATCAAACCGTGGCAGATAAGAATGGCTACTTTGAGTTTAAAAACAAATTTTCACCGTTCATCCCTCGTGAAGCATGCATTACCTCACGCGATCAACTCGGACGAAACTCACAACCCGTGTGCCTTCCCCCGTTCCCGACCAAATACAATGTTACCATTGGACCAGTTATTATTCCACCGACCCTTTCGTTTAATGAAAGCACCTATTACGTCAATGATGAGGTTGTTCTTACGGGCCAAACCATACCGCAGTCGAACGTAACATTTTCCTTATTTAAAGATCGTGATAGACTCCTGCAGATCATCGCTCCACACTCACTGAGCTTCCCCAAGATTGAAACATCGGCAGATAAGGGAGGAAATTTCTCCATCTCACTCCCTTCTTCGAAAGCGAATGCCTATCGGGTTTTTACCCAAACCGAGTTTAACGATCAAGACTCACCGAAAAGTCTCACGCTCCACTTTTCCATCTACCCTGTCTGGTTTATCATCATACAGTATCTCTGGCTCCTCTGGGATCTAATTAAATCACGTCTGATCGAAATGATCATTTTAGTAGAATTGATAGCTCTATCTTATTATCTGTTATGGCGACATCTGCATCCACGGCGGGTAACCTCACTTGCTCTGAGAGAAAGATATTCTTTGATGTTAATGAAAAAGACTCTTGCGCTTATGAGAAAACCTCCAACTGAAAAATAAACTAACGTATCACTTATATTTGCGGCTTAGGAGAACCTTAAAACAAATAGTTTGTAAGCTTGCGGCAAAGAACCAGAAATTACATTTCCCTCTGTCAGATTTGTACCGACAGAACAGCGTTCTGTCCGTACTCCTTAGCTTGCCTGCTCACTTCGTTGGAGCTCTCGCCTCGCGCGCCTGGCATCGACGCAGGCGCGCCAGAGTCGACGATAAGGCGCTGCGAAGTAGCGGGTTGGGAATCCATGTCAGACGTGTTTGGCGAATCTGGGCCGGCGAGGCAGGAAAGCAAGTGTTTTTTCTGACATCTGAGATCTGTCATCAGGCATCTAGTTATAACTCAAGTGTGCCTTTTGAGGAAGAAGCGTGTTGT
>CAZHGF010000082.1:0-1862 GCA_964531945.1 uncultured Gammaproteobacteria bacterium
TATTTCAACTATTAACATTTGGGAAACTGTGGACTAATGGTCCGCGGAGTTTCATAAAATCTGCACAGTAATGCGGCTATTAACTTTCTTGTTTATGCTATAGTGAAATTATCAGGCAGTTAAGTAAACTTCAAACTATGAGGAACCAGATCGGTTTCGCTCCAATTATTGCAGTTATTCTCGTCGCAACTGTTTTCGCTGGGGGGACATTCTTGTTCAGTAGAAAGCAAAATGTTGGAAACTATCCTGGACAGTTGAACAGGCGAGATAACGTTGGTCTCTTCGGTCAGCAATGTCAGGGTAAAGGAGCTCTTACCCTGAATACCTTTCCGCTTGACCCACAAAATATCGAGCTCATTGTACCTATGGGGAGAGTACAAGATTCTCATGTTACGCCAACAGACCACCAGTATATTATTCCGAAAGGAACTACCGGCGGATCTTTAGTCAGCGATAATCCTCAGAAATACGCAATAAAAGCTCCGGCAGATGGATATATCATCAATATAGAATTATTTAAGGAACCGGTTGAACAAGCCTACCGGAAAGATCCATACCAGAATAATTACCTGATAGTCTTTGAGCACTCATGCGATTTTTACACACGGTTTATCCACATTGATACGTTGTCCGAGAGGGTGCTTTCATCTTTTACCTTCAGAAACCCCGAGTCCCAGCACCCCTATGCGCAAGCCCGAATTCCGGTGAAGGAGGGAGAAGTTATTGGAACAGTCGGTCCCCATTCGTTTGATTTCCAGATTATGGATATGAATAAAAAAAACAAAAATATTTTAAGTCCTGACAATATAGATTCTTTCAGCGCGTATACCGTTGACACTTTTGACTATCTTTCCGGGTCTTTAGAAAACGAACTTTCACAAAAAAATTTGAGGAGGAAAGAGCCTTTCGGAGGAAAAATAGGGTATGACAAGAGAGGCACATTGTTGGGAAATTGGTTTAAGGTTGGAAGAGATAAAAATCAGAGAGATGAATACTGGACGAATAATTTGAGTATTGTTTATGATCATATTGACGAGAGCCAGATACGGGTGTCACTGGGAAACTTTAGTGGCTATCCGAAAGCATTCGGGGTAAAAGGCAACGCGCCTCCTCCGGAAGACATACGTAAAAATTCTGGAATAGTTAAGTACGAACTGGTTACGTTCGATTATCATGATCGGAGCGGAAAGATATGGGATACGATTCACTATGTTCCCGATTTGGCGGCAAGAAATACTCAAGAATTAGCAGAGTGGTACTCCTCGAGCTCATAGAAGACCAAAAATTAAAAATAGAAGTCTTCCCTGGAAGAACAAAAGACCAAGTCAGTGGATTTACCAGTAGCGCCCAAATGTACGAGAGATAGGGATAATTACTTCTTACCATTTTCAATGGAGTGTTATCAATCACGGAAATATAAAGTAGTTTTCTGATAAAATCACAATGTGAATCACGAAGACCTAAAACGCTGGTTGAAATCCCTCACCGTTGCCTTACTCGTATTTTTACTGGTATCGGTATATCTCTTCTTACGCCGGGGTTACTACAATCTCTATATCGTCAACAAGGTATTCGGATCGACGTCAGTGATACTTGCGGGAGCGACATTGCTGATTGGACCTTTATCAAAAATGTTTCCCTATCTGTTTAGTCGTCTGATGGCTATTCGCCGCGATCTGGGTTTAATCGCTATGGGATTTGCAATTGCTCATATTACCGCCTCACTCCTTCAGCAGGCAAAATTTCCGTTTCCATCATGGTATCTTGAGGAATGGGCGCCGGTCACATTCGGATTGATTGCGTTTATCATGTGGATATACCTCACGACTATCTCGAAAAACTCAAAGATAGAACAGATGGGA
>CAZHGF010000082.1:1872-2653 GCA_964531945.1 uncultured Gammaproteobacteria bacterium
GGAGCTGAGCACTGGAAAAGAAACTTGAGTATTTTCGGACAACTTGCATTTGTATCAATATTTTTTCATGTGGTGGTTATGAAATATCCAGGCTGGATACGATGGTTCCAGGGGCTAGCGAAACAGACTCCTGAGCTTGCGAATCCTCAGTACCCTCCCGCAAGTTTATTTGTATTTATCTTCATGCTAAGCGTCATTATTTTTCGCACGATACTATTTTTTGCACGCCGGAACAAACCTACTGATGAATTACAGGGAACGGGAGAAACTTCTCAAACCATGAGCGCTTAAAATTGTCTCTATCTTCTCGAATAATTCCTCCTGCTTCACATTAAGTCAACCTGTTTTCAGCTCGTTTTCAGCTTCAGAGGTAGAATAAGGGTATGCGTATACTGGTTATAGAGGATGAGCATCGGATTGCTAGTTCAATAAAAAAGGGTTTGGAACAGGAGCGCTACGTCGTTGATGTGGCATATACCGGCAATGAAGGCTATGATTTGGCAGTGACCGAAGACTATGACCTTGTTATTTTAGACATAATGGTACCTCATATGAATGGAGTGGAAATCACTCGTGCCTTGCGGAGAGATTCTATCCATACCCCTATTCTTATGTTAACCGCACGGGGTCAAGTAGAAGATAAGGTCAACGGGTTAGACGCCGGAGCAGATGACTATTTGGCGAAGCCTTTCTCTTTTGAGGAAGTATTGGCGAGAATAAGGGCGTTACTGAGACGACCGAAACTTACCCTTCATGCAGTATTCCTCGTTGATGGTCTAAA
>CAZHGF010000082.1:2663-4975 GCA_964531945.1 uncultured Gammaproteobacteria bacterium
TCTCTTCTTGAATATCTGATGCGTAACGCCGGTAAAGTTTTGACAAAAGAACAGATTATTAATCATGTATGGGACTATGACGCAGATATTCTCCCCAATACCGTTGAGGTATACATACGTAATCTTCGCAATAAAATTGATAAACCTTTTAAGAATCGTGAGCCGTTGATTCACACCGTAAGAGGGTTCGGATACAAAATCGGAATATAATATATGTTTACATCAACCCGTTTAAAACTCACCGCTTGGTACCTTCTCATTGTGATGCTTATCAGCTCTGCATTCAGCATCACGATTTACAAAGCATTGACTCTTGAGCTTGATCGTTTTGAGAAAATACAACGTTTTCATTTCGAGCGAAGACTTCAGGAGAGATTTCCGATACCAACGAACGTTCATATGCGCTTTATTGCAGATTCAGAGCTTATAGCCGAAACAAAGGGTAGACTACTGTTTATTCTTTTTGCGATAAATGGGGGAATTTTTGCTCTTGCTGGAGTAACCGGGTACTTTTTGGCAGGGAGAACACTCAAACCGATTAAGGATATGGTGGATGAGCAAAACCGATTCATCAGCGATGCTTCTCATGAACTTCGCACTCCGCTTACGGCGTTAAAAAGCGCAATTGAGGTACACCTTCGCGATAATAATTTAACCTTGAAGGAGGCAAAGAAACTTCTTCACGAAAGCATGCGAGATGTTAATAAACTTCAATCGCTCTCTGATGCTCTTTTGCAACTTGCCCGGTATCAAAAACCTTCTGATAAAGACTATTTTGAAAAACTATCGCTTCTTTCCCTCGTGAAAGAAGCGACCCGCAAAGTAGCACCATTAGCAAAAAAACAGAAGATAATGATCAGAAATAATACAAAAGACACAGTGGTTATGGGAAATAAAGATAGCTTAGTACATTTATTCGTTATATTACTCGATAACGCCATTAAGTACAGTCCAAAGCAGACGACGGTAACAATTGCGTCGCAGGTAATGAATAATAATATTCATATTTCCGTAAGAGATGAAGGAATAGGTATTGCGCAAAAAGATCTTCTCCATATTTTTGACAGATTTTTTAGAGCCGACGCCGCGCGATCAAAATCAACAAACGGCGGATATGGTTTAGGTTTATCCATCGCCAAAAAAATCGTTTCGGTCCATCACGGCACTCTTTCAGTGGAAAGCACTCTCAATAAGGGGACAACGTTTCTCATACAACTTCCGCGTCGTATACGCTCCCGATGACATAGTTTTTTAATGGTAATCTTTAAGCGTTTTTTCAGCTTCATATCGTAGAGTAATAGCTATGAAAGGAGGTGAAAAATTATGCAATATAAACTAATCTTGCCCGCTCTGATCATAGCGCTTACCGGCGTGACTCTGTTTGGAGTAGCAGGGGTTGGGGCGCAGGGTGCGACCGATCCTCACTCTTCACTCATTCAAAAATTCGTGCAAAAGTTTGGGCTCAAGGAAGCTGATGTAAAAGCCGTATTTGATGAAGTAAAGACAGAACACCACGCGCAAATGCGCGTTCGCATGGAGGAGCGATTAAATCAGGCGGTACAGGAAGGCAAGCTCACAGAAGCGCAGAAACAAGCAGCGATAAGTAAGTTTAATGAATTACAAACGAAACATGAAGAAAATAGAGAACAATTTAAAGCGATGACTCCTGAAGAACGGCGTCAAGCGATGGAAAATCGACGGCAAGAGCTTGAGACTTGGGCGAAGCAGAATGGCATTGATCTCTCATATCTCAAAGGTGGTATGAAAGGCGAATGGAAACACTGGTAATGAGTTTCTCTGTTCGCGACAGCTCCCTTGGATCCGGGGAGCTGTTTTCGGTATAATTATTATGTATGAATCAACGCATCTATGAAAAAGGAACAATAAAGGTGGTATGGGTCGAGGATGATCCAGAAGTGATTTGCTCTAAAATGTTTGATGATGAGAAAGGGGCAGTAGCGTTTGCCAAGAGTAAAGAGGATTATCTTATTTTTGGCTTGATTCATCAGGAGAAGATGGAAACATTTAGCTGGAAACTTCTTCCATATGGGCGTTATCAACCCTATAGATTACTCATACCTCTTTATAGAAAACATAAGAAAAACATTTTGAATTTTTTGAAAAATATTTTATAACATTCCTAATATTTTCTATACTTATCGTGCCTTCCTATATCAATAAAAAGCACCGATTTTTTTGATGTCCAGATAAAAAATACTCGATCACTTTTATTAAATCATAATGTCCAGCTCGTTCCTGTTATAATCAACCATATCCACCGCCTATGGCGGTGAGCGCTCATAAGGGTTCAA
>CAZHGF010000083.1:0-4939 GCA_964531945.1 uncultured Gammaproteobacteria bacterium
CTTTGGATTTGACTTGTCATTTGAGCTTTGTCATTTGTCATTAATATAAACACTTAACGCTTTTCGCTTTACGCTAACATGATCAAATACATTGACAAGGGAGAGATAAAAAATAAAAAAGTGCTTTTGCGGGTAGATTATAATCTTTCATTTACTCCCACACATACAATCGCTGATGATCTGCGCATAAAGCAGTCGTTACCTACCATCAAGAAGTTGCTGGGCGACAAAAACAAGCTTGTTATCATTTCCCATCAAGATAATCCAACATCACGTGATGAGGAACATTCGCTAAAACCAGTTGCTGAACAATTACAGTCCTATCTTCCCAATCATAAAATTATATTCGTCAGTGATTTTTTAACAGAAAAAGATGTATTTGCTCAGCAAACAACAGATCAAATCGTATTTATTGAAAATATCCGCTTTTACCCTGGAGAAAAAAACAATGATAGAGAGTTTGCTCATCAACTGGCAGCGCTTGGCGAAGTATATGTAAATGAGGCGTTCAGCGTATCGCACAGAAATGATGCGAGTATTATTTCTGTACCTCAGATGCTTCCTTCCTATGGAGGGTTACTTCTCAGAAAAGAAGTTGAAACGATAACAAAACTGATTAAAAAGCCTATAAAGCCATTTGTCGCTATTATTGGGGGGGTAAAAATTTCAACAAAAATTCATCTACTGAGCAAACTGATCGAAAAAGTTGACTCGCTTCTTATCGGCGGCGCTCTGGCAAATACATTTCTTGCCGCGCGAGGTTACGATGTTGGACAGAGTATCTACGAACCGGATGAAATTGATCATATCAAAAATCTTCTAAACCTTTCTCAGGAAAAACAAACAAACCTCCTCATTCCTTCAGATGTAGTTCTCAACTCTGGTACTCTCGTCAAAGTAGCTGCGATTTCTCCCTCAGAAACGATTGAAGATATTGGACCAGAGACACAAAAGCATTTTTCTGAAATTATTACGCAAGCAAAGACCATTCTCTGGAATGGACCGATGGGAAAGTTTGAAACAGCAGGAAAAGAGAAAGGAACGCAAGCGATATATCACGCGATCGCTCAAAATAATCATGCGCAATCCCTGATTGGAGGTGGTGATACCATAGCCGCAATCGCTCACCATGAACACCCCCATAGCATCATACATTTATCAACCGGCGGGGGCGCGATGCTATCTCTTATTGAGTACGGTACTCTTCCTGGCATTGAAGCGTTGAAAAAGGTTACATGATGTCATTGCGATCCGCCGACTGGCGGAGAAGCAATCCTATCAATTTCTGATTATTTCAACTACCTTATTTACTTCTCTCTCAGAAGATACAGTGACCGGAGTTTTACTTTTTTCTATTGATGGCAAAAAACTTTTCCCTACAACTTTGTCATCATCTAACCAGTATACATCCAGTTCAACAAACGTATTCTGATTCCAAAAGGTACGCATCTGCTTATCAGGATAGAGAAAAATCATCCCATCAAATCCTTCCTTCTTTCTAACAGACATAAGCCCCTGGTTTCGTTCCATTTCGTCATCCGCAATGAGCAATCGATACGTTTTTCCATTCAGTTGGTACTCAATAGTATTGGAATTCTTCTGTTTATAACTTCCGCTCCCTATAATTATCAGAATTATGATTATTCCAAGCAGTGGAATAAGAAGAATCTTTTTATTCATTGGAGATTGTTTGCTAAGTAACGAACTAACAAAGTAACTAAGTAACTTTATTTAAGACAATCTGACAAATCTCCTGAAACCGTTTCACCGCGACTGTTTTCAGGAATTTTTTTCTTTCTTCCCCATTTAATCGAACTGCTTCCTGCCAGATGGATCGTCCAGCCAAAAAACCTGATGCACCATTCTCAACGGCAACCTGTAAATTACGCTTAAAACTTTCAAACTCAATGCCTCGTGTAAGGAGAATCCAGGGAGTGTCTCCGAGAGAATTTGTTATGGTACGACAGTACTCCGCTTCTTCCGGATACTCGAGTTTAAAGACATGCGGCCGGATTCCCTGATCAAGAAACATGCTCACCGCATTCACAATCTGTTTTGCTTTTGAACCGACTTCGTTATAGGTAATAATTTCCAGAAAAAGCGGAAGACCGTATGTGTTGCAATCAGCCAGTACCCGCTTTGTCGTTTCCATCTGGGTATTGACGGATGCTGAGTCGTGATCGTAGTAGATAAGCAGTTTGATTCCGGATGTGCCCATCTGCTTTAAATCCGCAACTGTATATTCAAGCTCAGTGATCCTGTCTCCTACATCATCTCGGTATCCTGTTTTTTCAATTGAGAGAAGATATGGTTTATCTCCAGAGTATGCCTTTAATCCCCATTCAGGATCAAGTAATACCCCTGAAAACTCATCAGATAACGCTTTAAGAATGTCTGATTTTGCGGCGATAATATCATCACCGGTAATGGCAGGAGGATCGGGGAACATTTTCTGAAAACTTCCTCGTTGATCAAGCGCAAGCATGAGAAATTTTCCGTTTTTTTGAAATTGAGAAAGGTCCATTGATTAATCTATGAACTATGAACGATGAACCATGAACTATTAGTATTATTTTACAGGACGCTTATACACAGCAGATACAGTATAATCGATTCATGCGGAAAAACGTATCCACCCTCACTCCCAGTGAAGAAAGAGTAGGATATTCACGGGCAGTACGAATCAATAACAGAGTGTATTTTTCGGGAACGACTGCGATGAATGAAAAAGGAGATACTATCGGAAAAACCCTCTATGAACAAACGAAGTATTGTTTTGAGAAAATTGTTTCAGTGCTTGAGAAAGAACAATTTTCAAAGCAAGATGTAGTCATAATAACTGCTTACGTAACATCGATAAAAAATCTTGCTGAGTTTGACAAAGCATTTATAGAATATTTTTATGACGTAAAACCCTGCTGTACGCTAGTAGGCATAAAGGAATTGGTGAAACCAGATCTCTTAGTTGAAATCGAGTGCGTTGCTGAAAAGGATTGATGCAATAATCTATTCCACTTCGGAGGTGGAATCTATATAAGTTAGTTCTGGGCATAGTCAATCTACCTTCAAGACAAATTGGCAAACTTATGCCAGAAGTCCTTACTTTGGGTGTTTTAGGAGATGACAAAGAATGCATTTTAGTTTCCCCAGATAATAAAGACGCCGTTATTGGAGGAAAATCATATTGATAACAGAAAATTTTTGAGGATTTGATAGTATTGCTCCAAACTTTTTATACTTACGCATTCATCGTCACTCCCAATATTCTCACCTATGGGTCCAAACTCAATTCCATCAATACCCACTCTCGTAAAATGTCTGGCGTCTGATGAGCCCTGTGCCCCATAAAAGCGCACCTTCTTCTTAGTAACTTGCTCGTCCACTCTTTGAAGTATTTTTAAATATTGATTATTTTCATCAACAAACAGAGCAGGCTCTTTTTCAGTAATAACCAACTTAAAGCCTTTAGGTAACAGAGCTTTTATACTACTAACAATCGTATCTGCTTCTTTTGGAATATAACGAATGTCGAGCCAGATCTCACAGTCATCAGGAATCTTATTAAAAGACTGGTTGCTAGTTTGGATCTTACTCAAATTAACAGTTGTAACCCATTCTTGCTGAGCCGGAATTGGATACTTTTTTGAAAGCGAGTTGAGAAATTGGTTCATTTTCCAGATTGCATTAGTTCCTCTCCAAGGGTAGGCTCCGTGAGCAGTTTTACCCTTAGTAGCAATCTTTACCTGTAAAATTCCTTTTGCCCTATTTGCAATCTGAAGACCGGTGCTCTCGCCAGCAATTACAAAATCTGCTTTTACACCCTTTTCTATTTGATATTTTGTGCCATTAAAACCTCCGGATTCCTCATCAGTAACCAGTTGTAGAGCAAGGGGATAATTGACTTTATCTGCTACTTCTTTGAAAACCAAAATAAGACAAGCAACACTAGCTTTCATATCCATTGACCCAACTCCAAAGAGCCTATCACCTCTAATTTTTGGCAAATATTGATAGTCTTTGCCTGGAACCACATCTAAATGTCCATTTAGAATAACCTTAAATTTTGATGGTCTTTTTTTGGCATTATAAATTAAGGCGCTTTTAGCACCTTTTTTTTCAAATCGCTCAATTGTATAACCTTTTAAGTTCGACAAAGCAATTTTTAATATTTTGTCCAACTCAGCTGTATTTTCTGAGTTTGATTTAATAGAAACAAACTCTTTTGATAAAGTTACAATTTTATTTAACATAAGTTAATTTTATATTATCTCAGCATACACTGAGGAACTATTCCCGTGAACCCTATTATTTTGGGCCTCATGAGAATGAATAGGCATTAGTGTTCTTTCGCCACCCATAAAGCGATAATTCTGACCATCGCTGGAGAAAAAGACTCTATCTATATACATATAAGAGCGTCCGTCATCCTGGTTTGTTATCGTAGGGTTTTGTAACTCGGGCTGGACAACATAAGAGCCTCTTTTTAACAGACCATCTCTTAAATCTCGTCTAAATCTTGCATCTCCTAAAGTACCACGAAAATGACCATATCCTCCATAAGTCCCTTTCATGGGTTTAGCACGTATGACTCTCTCTCCAGATTCCACCTGATCAGGATCAACTCCTTGAGACCTCAAGTAAGAATTAAATTCAGGAGAAGTAAGGTCTTCGCCATAGAAAACCGTAAACGCCATTCCCATTGCTCCAAGATACTCTTTTGTATCATTTATGCGTCTGCTATCTCCGATTGGCAAGTTGGGATTATCGATGTTAAAAGTGAGAGCGTTCGCTTTAATTATTCTTCTCATTTCATCATTACCTAATAACTGCTCACCAACTAAAAGCTCTGGTCTTTTCATCTTAGCCACAGGATCAGAAGAGCGCACATATAGAAGATAGTCAGATTGACCACCATTTTCCTCTATGTGTTTTTTGAACT
>CAZHGF010000084.1:0-4743 GCA_964531945.1 uncultured Gammaproteobacteria bacterium
TCAACATGTTTTGCGCGGGCTAGGCGGGATACCGTGAGGTAATAATTACTATTTCGCTTATCATTTTCATTGAATGAAAGGGATTGAGAAATATCAACCGGAGGATAAATGACGCTTCCTTCCATACGGTAAAACTTGTGAATTCTTTTGAGAGTTTCTTCAGAGTTTGCGATAAAGTGGTCAACTCTCTGTGATGAGAGATAATCCCACTGTCGTAGATTGTGGTTAATAAGGTGTCCGTAGACTTTGATCGGAGGATACTTTTGCCATTCAATCGCTGTTTCATAGTGGTAAAGGTAGCGGGGTGGGTGGTGGAGATAGGAGATATGAAGGGTTTCAGGGCGCGTGATTACCCCTTTGCACATATAGGAACCTGAGGAAGAGATTACCAGATCATACTTTGTTAAGTTCATACTTTCCCAAATAAGAGGGGTAAAGAATCTCAGTGGTGAGTATAAACTTTTGAAAAAAGGTACCTTATCTGCCCATGAGGTGATGATATTCCAGGATTTAAATCGTTCCGCATGAATACCAAGTGTTTCAGGGTTATAAAAAGAAGTATATACATCAGCTTTCGGAAAGATATCTTTCAGCGCAACAAGTACCCGTTCAGCACCGCCAAACTCCTGGAGTTGATCATGAACAATAGCGACTTTCATTGGATATATTATACTTAAGAAATGGATTTTCTTCAGGCAATCATACTGGGTATTGTAGAAGGAATAACAGAGTTTCTTCCGGTGTCATCCACATTTCATCTCATATTTAGTGCTCAATTCATGGGTATCCAGCAGTCAGAGTTCACGAAGTTATTTGAGGTGGTAATTCAGTCGGGAGCAATTGTTTCCGTTGTGTTTCTATATGGAGGAGAACTCATTCGTGATAAAAAATTACTGAATAAGGTGATCGTTTCATTTTTACCAACAGCTTTGGTAGGGCTTGTTCTTTATAAGGTGATCAAAACTATTTTTTTTGAATCGCAGTATCTGATGACAGGTGTATTTCTTATTACGGGGTTGCTTTTTATCTTTTTTGAGTATTTGATACAAAAAGAGAAAATTGTTTTGAAGAAAGAAACAAAAGACTTGACAGTACAGGATGCATTGCTTATTGGCTTTGTTCAATCTTTGGCGGTACTACCTGGTGTCTCACGAGCCGGAAGCGTTTTACTGGGGATGATGCTCCTTCGGTATAAACGGGATGAGGCAGCGCGCTACTCGTTCCTATTATCGATTCCAACGATATTTATCGCATCAGCGTATGATCTTTATAAAATGAGACAAACTCTTACGGAAAGTGTGAATAATGGTGGTTTGTTAATCGTGGGATTTCTCACTGCTATGATAGTCTCATTTTTTGTCATGAAATGGCTGATAGATTACCTTAAGAAAAACTCACTCACCGTTTTCGGGTATTATAGGATTCTTCTTGCTATAATAATACTATTATTACTTCGCTAAACTGCGTCCGTATACCTGCTTCTCATCAGGAAGGGTTCACCGAATATCCTCTTTCTCCCGATTTAATCGGGATTCGGACGGACAAGGAATATGGGCTGTTATAATAGTATATGTAAGCGCCCGTAGTTCAATGGATAGAATTTTGGGTTCCGGACCCAAAGCTTGGAGGTTCGATTCCTCTCGGGCGCAGGGCCGGTAGCACAATTGGTAGTGCGCTGCATTCGCATTGCAGAGGTTGGGAGTTCGAGTCTCCTTCGGTCCACAGTGTTTGTTTAGTATAATTAATACGCTAAAATGGAGCTGTAGCTCAACGGTAGAGCGGTTGTCTTATACACAACTGGTTGGAGGTTCGAATCCTCCCGGCTCCACAGGTTAGCTTCTAGCTAACTACTAACTTGCCGAGGTAGCCAAGGTGGTCACGGCGGGGGTCTGAAAAACCTCAGATGTCAGTTCGACTCTGACCCTCGGCACTAGGTACGAGCCTATCTGGCTCAAACATACGAATAGATTGATATATCGGGCTAATCTGGATCAACTCTATAATCCTCTTCTTTCTTCTTTTTCATTATTTTTCAATTTTTATTCTTGTTTAGCTTTAAAAAGTGTTCGAGTCTCCTTAAACACAGCAACTTAATTTTGTTACATCAGTTGTAAACGACAGCGCAGCAATTTTTATTGATTCAGAAAGCGTCGGAAACATCGGCAAAGAATTTATCACATCATCAATCGTATTCTTGTTTTTAATAAGTACCATAGCTTCTGCAATTAACTCCCCTGCATTTGGAGCTAGGATATGCACTCCCATAATCTGTTTTGTCTTAGGATGAATTGCCATTTTAATTAGTCCTTCAATTCTATTGATAATAAGGGCTTTTGGAACATCTTTAAACGATACAGTCTTACACATACAGGTTCCAAACTTTTTCATTTGTTCTTCCTCAGTAAATCCTACTCCTGCTAGTTGTGGGTCAATAAAGATAGTCCAGGGAACCGAATTGTAGTCTATGCTATTTTGTGTACCTTTTAGAGCATTTTCTGTTGCGAGTGTTCCCTCTCTCCCCGCAGTTGGTTCAAGACGAAGCTGTGCATTGGTTATATCACCAACTGCATAAATGTGAGCTTCTGAGCTTTGAAATTGTGGAGTTACTTTGATTGCTTGTTTTTCATCAATTGCAACACCTGCTTTATCAAGCTCCAAGCTTTGTGTGTTTGGGGTTTTCCCAACAGCAAGTAAGATTTCATCTGCAGATACTTCCTCTGTTTTGCCATCAATAGTATATGAAACAATCTTTTTATCTCCTTCTTTTCTCGCGCTTTTCACTTGTCCATTTGTTTTAATAGTAATACCCTCATCTGTTAGTATCTCCGTTAGTCTCGTAATTAATTCTTCTTCGCCTCTAAAAATAGTTGAACCTCTATGAAGAATAGTTACTTTTGTCCCAAATCGAGCATACATTTGCGCAAACTCAAGCCCTACTGGGCCAGCACCAATAACTATTAGTTCTTTTGGCTGCTGCTTAATTTTTAAGGCTTCAACATGGGTTATATAGCCAACCTCTCTAACATTTTCTATTAGTGGAATAGTCGCGGTTGATCCGGCAGCGATAATAAATTTTCTCGCTTGATATTTCTGTCCATCAACTTCAATCTCAGTTGGAGAAATAAAGGTAGCTTTTCCTTTTACATGAGTAACATTTTCTAATTGACTTAATACTTTTTCATATTTCTCTGCTCTTAGTTTTTCTACCAGATCGAGTTCGTGTTGAACAACCGTTGCAAAGTCAAAGTTTTTAATCTCTATATCAATGCCTGGAATACCATGATTTCTTGCCTGATGCATTACTTCTCCTGCCCAGAGAAGTGTTTTTGATGGTACACAACCAACATTGACACAGGTTCCACCTAAAGGAAGTCCCTGATTTACCATTAAGGTTTTTGCTTTCAGTTCATTGGCTTTAATTGCAGATGCAAAAGCTCCTGCACCACCACCGATAATAATTAAGTCATACTCATTCATAGCTAATGTTTTTCTTTATGGGCGTAATTAACTTTACAACTCAGACACTCTTTATTATTCCTTCTAATCCACCAATCATATCCGATTGCTCCAATAAGCAAAATTCCTCCTAAGTAGGCTAGAGCATTGTTGTAATTAATGTATCTTCCGTAATACATGAGTCCGCCTGCAACAAGAGTAAGAACAAGTGGTAAGGGGTTTCTGTGACTACGGTAGGATAGGAAGAAACCAATCAGACTAATTCCAATTAATATCAATAAAGCAGGAGCAAACCAGGGAGCAGTAAGAGCAAGAATTGAACCAAAGCCTGCCGTGAGAAGAATTGGCGCTATAAGGCATAAAGGACATAAAACCCCGAGAATAATTGCGAGGGTGGCTGGGATTCCAGTTAAATGGTCTTTTTTGTTTCTCATAGAATTTGATCTAACTCCTTTTTATAATCATCATAGCTGGTAAACTGCTCGTCTTTGTATACGATTTTCCCACCTTTATTGATAATGTAGGTTGTTTCTAGTTTTGTAATTTGATACTTGTTTGCCACATTATCGGTGTCTAAGGCTAGTGGAATATCTACTCCACCAACTTGTTTGTATTGCTTAAGAAGATCGTTATTGTCTCCCTTGGTAAAGGCAACGCCGATTATCTCTACGCCTTTATCTACGTAATCTTTCTTCACTTGAGTTAATGCTTTCCCTTCTGGAATACACTCCCCACACCAGCCAGCCACTCCAAAAACAATGACAGTCTTACCTTTTTTCTCGCTTAACTTAAATGTTTCTTTATCAAGGGTAGTTAGAGTAAAATCAGGGGCAGAAGAACCAATAGTTACTGCTTGAGTTGTAGTAGTTCTGTTTTCGTTAGGAGGATTCGTAAGAATAGCCGACTGTTTTGTATCTGTCTTACTGCCAATTTTTACAGTGAGGAGCACTATAGCAACAATACCAATGATTAAACCTCCGATAAGCAGTTTATCTACTTTCATAATTTAGGTAATGAAATTTTTTAATGTTTTAGTAAACTCATTCTTTTTTAAAGAGTAATACACAGTTTGAGCCTCTTTCTTTCTATTAACCATGCCAAGTTCCAATAGTTTTTTCACACTGTGAGAGACAACCGAAACAGAAGTATCAAGTATTTCTGCCATATCGCCTACATTGAGTCCTGGATGACGACAGAGAAGGTAGCATATTTTTAAGCGGGTGGTATCGCCAACCACTCCTAACTGCTTCGCACAAGCAACAAGTTCTTTCCTATTTTGCAACTCCC
>CAZHGF010000085.1:0-4710 GCA_964531945.1 uncultured Gammaproteobacteria bacterium
TCGGTGTTGGCGCCGCGGTCGCCGTCGTCCCACCCCCTGCTCTTGTCGGCGTCGGGGTGCTTGTCGGACTGCTCCCCCCGCTTCCGACCGTAATGGTTGATCTCCCATTTGCGCTACACTCAATCACATCGGTTGCGTTTGCGTCATTTTTTGAGATATTCGAATCGGTACTTGATCCCTGAGTACAGTCAAACGTAAGTGTACCCGAACCGTCTTTTTTTGCTTTAAAAACTACCGTCGCTACTGTCCCGGTACCGGTTTTAGAAGTCGCCGGATCATCGACTATCCCTGCCACATATACTTTTCCAGTTTTAGAAGTATCCGAGTAAACGGTCGGGAAAAATGTTCCGTTTTTCACCGCGCTGACTTCAAGCAGTGATGCGTCAAAAGAAACATAGGCGTCAACGGTGTTAATCTGCTCTGAGCCCGCGCTCACATTAACTTTTACCTCGAATGTCCCGCCATTAGTGGTTGAAACCGTCGACGGATCAAACTGCAGTGATGCCGCCTCAACGGCAAATACCACGGGTAGCACAATCACCGTAAGCAGTAAACAACCGAAAATGGTAAACAACTTATTCATTGGTTATCAAAAGAGTATTTAGTATTAAGTATATAGTATTAAAGGATGAAAAATACTAATTCCCCATCTGTCATCTGACATCTTAAGATCTGACCTCTGGTATCTATTGTCCAACACTCACCGGCACTGCCGTCATGCTCCCTAAGATATCTTCACTTTTTGTGTTCATAAGATTTGATTCTTTCTTTGACCCGGGAACGTAATCAAATGTGATGGAAGTATTACCGGGTGCTACTGCCTGAAAGGTAAATTCATGGACCAGTGAGTTTTTAAATACCGATGGCGTTATTGCATTGAGTTTCTTAACCGCAGTGATACTCACCGCTCCCTCTTTTTGCGCCACAAACGACTGAAAATCAGCAAATTGAGCTTTATTAGCCGTGTACTTTACTATTTTCGGATCAAATTGTAAAACGAGATCGTAGCCGGTAATTTCCTCATCTGCTGAGTCACCATATACTTGTACCGTTATGGGTTGTCCAATGGTATACGATACACTTGCTTCTTGAGTCTTCAATATCAGGCTTCCTTTCCCCACAGCAGCAGTCGGAGCAACAGGAACACCGGGAAGAAGGTTCTTATTTTTGCCGGTAAAAACTCCCGACTGTAAAAGAATAAAGGCTAATGCAACGACACCAATAAGTAATGCGCCGTAGATGAAGAGTTTATTGTTTGAGCTTGTCACCGGTGGTTGTGGTTCCATAAGAATTGAGTAATTTAATAATACATAACTATGCTACTGTTCGTCTCCCCGTATGCGGAGCGCATAGTTAATAATCTGATAATCAACTCCATTTATGAGACCGTCTAAATTGAGATCAGCCGCTTCTAATATGCCTCTTTCGGTAGAACCGAGATTGTTGCGAATGAGAGACACGTCATAGGAGTTTACGATCCCATCCTGATTCGGCAAGTCGCCGGCCAGAAGATAAATACCGGTAAAGTCAAGCCGTCCTCCTTGAGCGGTGATACTCAATGCGCCCGTTGAACAATTGTATACTCCGATTTCGCTCTCCCGGGGGCTGCTGTCACAGATAGTTTTCTGAAGATGTTTCGGGCCTTTTATCATAATTTTATACCCTTCTCCCGGCACTGCGTTAAAAACTCCCTGCCCGCTCCAGATATCGGTTCCGGGAGAAATGGTAAAAGGAATGGTTCTATATGTCGGTTGATAGCTATATTGCTGATTGACGAGGGCAACTTTAACCTGGAGTGTTCTATTTTCTGCTGCCGCGGGCTCTCCGGTTATACCCTGAAACTTTACTTTTATATCTAAGGTTACCGGGACTTCTTGCTGTGATGGAGTGGTGATCAATGTTGGACTCGCTGTTGCCACCGGTGTCGGTGAGCTGACAGGCGGCGTCGCGGTTGTGTTGACCGGAGGGGTAGGAGTAGGCTCCACCGGTGTCACGGTCACACCGATTGTTGGCGTGGCGCCATCTATGACCGCGAACGTATAATCTCCCAGATCAGTAGTACCAAGAGTATACGTTGCGGTTCTTGACGCTCCTCCTGCTTCCAGTACCCTTCCCGCAACATAAAATGATGGAGCATCTATTTTCAGCTTTCCGTTTCCTGCGCCTGTTCCCCGAATAGTGACGTTAAACTTGATCACTGAGGGAAGATCAGCAGTGGGAGCAGTAATAATATAATTGAGTCGTGCGCTGGTGGCCGAAACATCTTTCCGCAACCTTACATATGCTATTGACGAGGCCGGTACCGAACTTGGCTCATCCACGCCGGTAATCTGCGCTACTCCTTCTGTCGCGATCATCACATCAAACGCGGACATCTTTTGATTTGCCGCGTCACCGGTTCTGAGTTGCACTTCAATCAGCTTATCTGTCTCAACCGGAATCGTACCACCCGTTTCAGATAGCGCGAAATTCACGGTTTCTCCGGTTGCTTTGGTTTTTTTGGAGGTAGAGTTGAGATATGACCAAATGAATAAAATGCTCACAGCAAGAACGACTGCTACAACGACAATGCGCGGATGCAGCATTGCCCGGAAATGATTATTCATACTCTTTTATTAGAGAATATATTATTTTGGCGGGAATGTAAATAGTTAAAAGGTTCATCGTAACAGTATGGTTAAATTGTCATATGGTTGAACGGCTGCGTGGTTAACTATTAAACCATTTTAACCATTTAACAATGGAACCATTGAACCATATTGTTACGATGAACGTTTCACTCATCATCGGTCCTGAATGATAACGCTGCCAGAATGAGTGAAAAATCCCGCGCGTTCACCGCTCCATCGAGATTTAAATCTGCTACTGCCAACGCGTCCGCGCTCGTACTTCCCAGATTGTTTCTTACCTTTGCCAGATCGTATGAATTTACAATACCATCCTGCTCGGGAAGATCTCCAACAACCAGTACGATATTTGAAAAATTCAACTCATTCTCCCCTGCCTGCAGGGTCATGCCCGCATCACTTATCCGGCAGCGATAAATACCGGCAGAAGACTCAGCCGGATTAACCACGCAGACTCGTTTCTGAATATGTTTGGGACCTTTGATATACACTGCGTACTGAGTATTGGGAATCACTGAAAATGTAGCTTTTCCAAGCCACACGCCGTTTACATCTGATTGAAATATTACTGACTGAAACTCGGTACTCTGACCATTTTTCATACTTTTCAGGGCAATCCTTACATTCATCCGGTTATACACCTGTTGGGGATTCGTGAGTATTCCCTGGAACCGTAGTTTTAAGTTGAGAACCACGTTAGCCGGCTGTGGGGTTGGATTGGTCGTCGGAGTAAGCGTTCGTGTCGGTGACGCAGCGATCGTGCTTGTTGCCGCGGGTGGCGTTTGCGTTGTGGGGGTAATGATTGATGGGCGAGCAATAGTGCTGATCGTACCGGTTGCTGCAGGACTCCACGCAGTACAACCAATATCATTTGTGGTGTTAATCGCGTGTACCCACCAGGCGTAGATGTGATTCGGCTCTAACTGATACTGATATGAGTTCGTGGTTAGGACATCGATACAGACATCTTTTGGTCCTTTCTGACATCCTGATCCAATTGAAGGACCATCTCTTCCTTCTTCCCCATGATCATCTATTCGTAACGCATAGCGTGCCGCTCCCGCCACCACATTCCACTGGAATGATACGGTCCCGGTGGTACTCACCTCCCCTGTTGGTCGTAAATTAGTTGGAGCGCTTACGGCTGCCGGACAGGTTGGCTGTCGTGTGAGCGATTGTGACGGACTGGGAGGCGGTGGAGAAGGAAGGCGTTGAGTAACTGAAGGATTATGTGTCGGTTGCGTTGTCGATGGCGCTGTTGTAGGAAGAATAGGAGTATTTGTAGCGGTAGCTCGATTTATATAGTAAAGCAGTGGACCCGGTCGAAAATTATGCTCGTTATTCCATTGATCTTTACATATATTCCCGTCAACTACCTGATCTCCTCGCATCGCAACTAAATACATACTGTCTCCCGACTGCGGGAGAGGAAGATTGTCATTGGTCGGCTGTGTCGGATCGCACTCAAATACCGCGGTTAAACCATCCGTATATTTATAGGAACAATTTTTCGGCCAACGGGCATTTCCTACGATATAACCGCAAATTATATCGGTATAACCCGGAGCATCAACAGTCACACGACACTCAAATTTTTGCCCTTCATTCACCACCCCCAGATTTTCAATGTTACTGCCCATTTCTCTAATAGAGGCTATGCATGCATTTCCTCCCTCTGCCGCTTTTGATTTATACACTCGCTTGTCTTTCTGCAGCTCAAAGGAAAGAATCATGGTGGTAATACTTGCCAGGATGATGAGTCCTGCTATGGCAAGCGGTGATATCTTTGCCGTCTGAAGCGCTGCTTTTATTTTTTCAAAAAACTCATTACGCATACTGAAATGATACTCTTTATAAATTAATATTGAAAATCTAACTGCCTTTTTACTTTAGTTCACGTACGTTCTTCTCCACACCTCAAAATCCGTGAGAGTCACTCTCCCATCAGTATCGAAATCAGATTGTTGGGTACTATCCTCTCCCAGATACTCTCCTCTCCAGATGTCAAAGTCAGTTAAGTTTACTTCGCCATTACAGTCCGCGTCCCCCTCATTTCTTCCCGGACACCCCGCGGGTGTCGGAG
>CAZHGF010000086.1:0-371 GCA_964531945.1 uncultured Gammaproteobacteria bacterium
ATGGATACCGGTGTAAACCGAAACTGTTGAAGGTAGCGGAAAATAATACGATTCTCCTCAAAGAGGATAATCAGGTAGAGTGTAAAAGTATAGGTCTTTCAAAAACGACGCTTGAAACGGTAAAACAGGGAATGGTCGAAGCATGCAGTCCGGGAGGTACCGGATGGCCGCTGTTTGAGTTCACCGTTAATAAAAACACCTCCCCCCGCCATCCGCCAGCTGGCGAAGCAGGGGACTCCTCTTGGAAAGAGGAGAAAAATTCCCCTCTTCAAAAAGAGGGGTCCTCCGAGGGAACATCGGAGGGGGGTGTTTCGGATCGTGAACGAATTCCGGTTGCGTGTAAAACCGGTACCGCGGAATCTCATGCTCCC
>CAZHGF010000086.1:381-4690 GCA_964531945.1 uncultured Gammaproteobacteria bacterium
CGACCGAAGCAAATAAAGTAACAACCATTATCCAGTCTACTCCTTGAGAGCAGGGTCGATAGGATCTACTTTAGAGTGACGGTCAATCACAAAAGAGGGTAGAACTCATACTTTGAGCGGAGGGAGTAGGAGGATATGTAACATGAAGCATGAAACATGAAATATTTTCGCTTCTCTTTTGTTCTCTTGATTCATGTTACATGCTTCAGGTTTCATGAATGTTATGCGCTTCTTGACACCACTAGGAAATTCCTGTATTCTCTGAATTACAGTGTATGAGTAAGACCGTGCGGATCGTTTTTTATATCTTTTTAGCGGTGCTTGTTGTGGAGATTATCTTTCTTTTGAGGGCGAAATCAACGCAAAAGAAACAATCGCCGACAAAATCTTCTCCTCAAGAATATGTAAAATTAGTGGCAACCCCTCCTGCCGATACCACCTTCCATTTCGGCACCGTTAAGGAAGTCAATAGAGCGAATGACAAAGTGACGTTATTACTCGAGCTGATTCAAAAACCAGATACAAAATTACCAGCATTTACTATTACGGATAAAACATTGCTATTCGAAGTAAAAGATAACCAGCAACTTTCGACTACCTCCGACATGCTCAAAGTGGGGCAACGGGTTGTGTTGGTGAGTAACAAATATGATGAGGATACAAAAACACCAGCGGAGGTGCGTGAAATTATTCTCAATATACCGGCGAATGGAGCTTATCCGGCGAGGATAATCAAATAAGAATATATCGGTAACATGAAGTATGAATCATGAAGCATATAACATGAAACACATTCTTTTGTTCTCTTGCTTCATGTTTCATGCTTCATGATTCATGTTACCGGTTTCATGTCACCTGTTACGACTCTCCGTTATAATGGGGATTGATGAATAAATACTTTATTCTCCTTTTTCTTATGGCGGTAGTTATACTCTATCTCTTCTTTGAGATTCAATCCCTGTATACACCGCAGCAAAAGGCATTTACTATCACTGTCTCGGACTCAGGTTTTTCACCCAAAAAACTGATGGTTGAGAAGGGGACTGCGATCGTATTTATCAATAAATCTTCCAAACATCATTGGATTGCATCTAATAATCATCCGACTCACGAGCTCTATCCGGAGTTTGATATGAAAAAGCCACTTAATCCGGGAGAACAATGGCTGTTTCCATTTCAAGAAGTAGGGAGGTGGAAGTATCATGACCATCTCAATCCGAAATTTACCGGAGAGGTAACGGTAATAGGACAAAAGAGCAAGAGAACAAAAGATCAAAAGAACAAGAAAACAAAAGAGCAGATTCTTGCAGATATAAATCGCGTTGCGGAAAAAGAAGGTATTATTATGGCGCTTGCATATCTGAAAAACAACTACCTGCAACAGGAAGGCGCCCATGATGTTGCTCATGCCCTCGGATCCCGGTTGTATAAAGAAAAAGGGCTGGAAGGAATTACGAGTTGCGATATCTCGTTTGCATTCGGGTGTTTTCACGGTTTTACTGAAACATTTATTGAGGAGCAGGGGCTAAAAAATATTTCTCAACTCACCGGTCAGTGTCATACCGCACTTGCGGGGCAGCTATCGCTCCGGTGTTATCATGGCATCGGGCATGGAATTGTTTCTGCATATGGATATGATTTATCAAAGGCATTGGTAGAGTGTGATGCTATTGCTCAAGGTATTGAGCGCGAATACTGTTATAACGGGGTCTTTATGGAAAACAGCATGGTAAAAGCATCAGAAGCATCACGCGCCAATCCTCTTTGGCCCTGTGATACGTTGAATAAACAGTACCAGCCAACATGTTATATTTACTTGCGCGAATATTTGCGGATTTTGTACTCAAGTGATTTGACACAAATGGTGAAGCCATGCCGGCAAGTATCAGAACCAAAACTTGACCAGTACTGTCTCCGAGGGATGGCGGAGTATATTGCGATGAAAAATCGAAGCAGCGTAGAAAACATCGTCCGCGACTGTGCAATTCTTGAAAAAGAGCAGTACCTGTGCCGACAGTTGGCAATTGATGTCTGGTCATTTCAGGGGTGGTCGCTTGAAGGAAAGGAATCAGTCTTGTGTGCCAGTCCGGATCAGAAATGGAACAGCATATGCAAAGAAAAAATAAAGGAAGCGGGGAAAAATATTCAGTAAAAAAACATCAGCGTTATTCTGGGGAGGATCCACCGTCCGCCAGCTGGCGGGGTGGAGACGACTCCAGAATCAATTCTAGATTCTGGATGCGCTTCGCTTACCAGAATGACGGTAATAAATGGATACGTTACCTTCCGTCTCCCATACAATTCATTACTATCTACATTTATATCTTTATCTTCTCCTTTTTATTTTTCCACACTCTCTTTTTTCTCCAGTGGCGGGTGATTGCGCCGGTTGAAGATGCAAAGAATGATATTTATCAGGCGTGCGAGAAACTTTCATATAAAGAACGCTGCTATGCAAAAGAATTTGGTGAACTGACGAAAAAACATCCGATTGAGTTTTCAATTAATGTTTTGAAAAAACTGCAGGAGGAAGATGTACAGGCACGCGGCTGCCACTTCATTGCCCACTCAATATCCATTGCGGAAACATTGAAAGACGAGAATAAGTGGAAAGATATTCTGAAAAAACTCGATCCCCGTCTCTGCACCGGCGGATTTTTCCATGGGGTAATTGAGGTCTCTACTAGTTTAAATCCTGATGTACGCATAGACGAGGCATTTATCCGGTCCATCTGCCGCGAGGAATTTGAGAATGCGAGTGAATGGAGTTGCGCACACCTCATGGGACATCTGATGCTTGTGGAGGCTGATGGAGTATTATCAGAAGCAGTGCAGCTTTGTACTGATATAAAAGATGCGCAATTGTCGTATGACTGTAACACCGGCGCGTTCATGGAGTACACGACGCGGGAGAACCTGGTGAGCCATGGGATAGGGGAGAAAGTAAATTGGAGTCAGGAATTTACGCAAGAAGTGCAGGAGATCTGTGAAAAACATCAGGGAGTTGCAGCCACCGCCTGCTGGCGTGAACTCTCGCATCTCTTCGTCCATTTATTCCCTGCAGATCCTGCGAAACTCTATGAAAAATGCTACGAAGCATCTTCTCCGGAGGGTGCATACCAGTGTTATATTCACGGGGTGAACATCATGGCGGTTTCCCACAATTTTGACCGAGCGAATTTGCCAACCCTCTGCAAACCGTATCTCAAAGATATGCCAAGGCTGTTGGAATGTAACGATTATGTGGTGCGGGTACTCTTGACTTCTTCGCTTACATATTTAGACGACACCGTCAAATACTGCAATAGTTTCACTTCTCAATCTCGGGAGGAGTGTTTCCGGTTTATGACACATCTATTTAAAGAGACACCGGAGTTGCGCAAAATTTGCGCGAAATTACCCACCGAGTATCGGGCGATGTGCCGGTAGAATATGAAACATGAAATCGAGTCTGACCCGGTGAAACAAAAGAACAAGAGAGCAATAGAGCGTAAGAACAAATTGACATGAAGTAAAGAATTTAACAGTGTATCTTTACATATGCGGCAATCGAAACAGTTCGCTTCACCGGAACTTACATCAACCCTAAGCAGCAAAGGACAAATTACGATTCCTGTTCGGGTGCGACGGCATCTCGGTATTAAGATTCATGATAAGATAGCTTTTTTGATCGATCGGGATGGAGCAGTAAGAGTGGCACAGGTTAAATACCCCACCATTCAATCCTTGCGAGGTGTTGCAGGATCCTTGCAGAAAACGCACCTTTTCCTGAAAAAGGCAATCAGAGATGCTCGAGAAGAACGATTAATAAAAAAATATGGGAAAAGATAATACTGCTCGCACTATCGATACCGACGTGATTGTCCGTTTGATTACCTGTGATGATCCTAAAAAACAGACAGCAGCCGCAACGTTATTCGAGAAGGTAGAGAAAGATGAGATGGTGTTGTTGGCTCCTGGTACCGTTATCGCTGATGCAGTATTTGTCCTCGCTTCTCCAAAATGGTATAAGCTTCCCAGAGGAAAAATTCGAGATATCCTCACTTCTTTACTTAATTATAAAAACTTCAAAGTTGAAATAAACGAGTTCTCACCGCCGCTCTTGACACATATGCGTCAACGAATCTTGATTTTGGAGACTGTATGCTGGTAGCCGTAACGTTGAGAACTCGAGCGAAAGAGCTTTATTCCTATGATCATAATTTTGATAGAATCGAAGGGATAAGAAGAAGGGAACCTTAGATCCCGTTCTACCTCTGCATAAGTTACGAAACATATGGCACTCCCAAGAGATTTCGTAACGTATGAA
>CAZHGF010000087.1:0-3065 GCA_964531945.1 uncultured Gammaproteobacteria bacterium
AACTATCCGGTGATTGAAGCGTTAAGCCAACAGTGTCCCGTGGTGGCGCTTTCTTCCGCAGTTATTCCAGAACTCAGGCCCTATGTATATCTTTGCAAAGACGAAGGTGAGTTTATTAAAGCGATAAGGAAGAGTGTTACCGGTCTAAAAAAAATTGATACTTGGCAATTGGTTAACGACTTTTCCTGGGAAAGGTATGTCAAAGCATTAAGCACGATTTATAAAGAGTTAGTTGATTGGTTTGTTTATCGTTCTTGAATACAGATTAACTATTCAACCCGCCTTCACGAAATTCTTCCATGGCCTAAGTCCGGATAAGGTAGAAGATCGAAAATCGATTTTGCTTTCCTGCTACAATATCACTATGGATAGGATTCAGATTACCGCAGTTGTTCTCACAAAAAATGAGGAGCAACATATTGAGCGGTGCTTGCGATCATTACAGTTCTGTGATGAGATTCTGGTGATTGATGATTACTCGACCGATCAAACGGTCAAAATTGCAGAAAAACATAAAACTCGCGTTGTGCGGCGCGCTCTGAACAATGATTTTACCGCCCAGAGAAATTTTGCGTTAGCTGAGGCACAAGGAGAGTGGATTTTGTACATTGACGCCGATGAAGAAGTGAGTATTCCGTTGAAAAATGAGATGAGTAAAGCACTCAATGACGATAAACTGACAAAAAGAGCGTATTATATCCCACGACGAGATTACTGGTGGGAGAAAGAACTGCGATTTGGTGAGGTTGCAAGCGCCCGGAGCAAGGGCTTCATCCGGCTGGTGAAGAAAAACTCTGGAAAATGGATGGGAAAGGTACATGAGCGGTTTGTGATAAGTTCATTTGTCGGCAGGCTCAATAACTTCATCAATCATTATCCGCATCCGACAGTCAAAGATTTTATCGAAGAAGTGAATCATTATAGTACTATTCGTGCGCATGAACTCTATAACCAGGGGAAAAGCACGAATATTTTTGAGATCCTGATAAACCCTTTTGGTAAATTTTTCTATACGTATTTTATACTCCTCGGGTTTCTCGATGGGCCCGCCGGATTTGCATACTCTTTCTTTATGAGTTTTCATTCATTCCTTGTCAGGGCAAAACTGTATCAGTATCGGGAGTTTGGATCGCAAAATACCTAGATTAGGATGCCTTACATATGCATAATACAATTCTTAGATTCTGGATGCGCGGCTCCGCCAGCTGGCGGATGGCGGGTTTACCAGAATGACGATGTTATTGCTTAAACTTAACTATTTCCTAAATGCAGATACTCATACTTCTTACCTTTATCGCATTTCTCTTTGGACAACTGGGGAGACTATCGTTTGTGGATGGAGCAGTAACAATCTATCTCTATGAAATTTGTATCACCGTAACGGTTGGTTATTTATTTTTTAAACATCAATTTCTTCCTATTACTTCGATCGTCAAAAAAACCCGGTTCATTCACGCGTTTTTCGTATATCTCATGATTACTTTTTTCTTTCGGGTTTCAGAGTTTGCTTTGCAAGAAAACATAGTCGCGTTTCTCTATCTGGTGCGACTCAGTCTTTACTTCTTTTATTTTTCCTACCTTCGTTATGAAGTTCGGAATACATTACCTCAGTCGTATCATTCTGTTACTCAATTTTCATTTATCTCACTCATTTTGTTATCAACGATACAATATTTTCTCTATCCTGATTTACGCAATCTTTTCTACCAGGGATGGGATCCCCACTTATATCGGGCCTTTGGTACTTTTTTAGAACCGGTGATACTCGGATCGGTAATAATACTTTATGTACTTTATGTTTTCTTTCATCGGGCACAGACAGTATTTAAAAATATACTGCTCGCAGCCGGAGTAGCCTTTGGATTATTATCGTTTGCCCGGAGCGTATATCTCGGTTTCATTACGACGCTTCTTCTTTATTTCTCAACAAAACAAAAGAAAATCCTTATCGGTTTTCTGACTCTTTTTTTCATTGGTATTTTGCTGCTGCCAAAATCTTCAGGAGAAGGACTGACTTTACTCAGAACCAGCACTCTTGTTTCCCGGACGGAAAATTACCGTCAGGGATTTGAACTTTGGAAAAAAAATGCTATTTTCGGGATAGGTTATAATCGTATCGCTTATGAAAAAAATCGGGAAGGGATGATTGAAAAAACTGAGATCCGCAGTCATGCAGAGGCTTCATTTCACTCAAGTTTCCTGATAATATTAGTGACCGGAGGTATTATCGGGCTACTACTATATCTTGTAAGCTTATATCAGCTGGCGAAGTTGAGTACGTTTAGCTATTATGCAGTGGTATTCTTGAGTGTAGTATCGCTCTTTGATAATGTTTTTCTCCACCCTTTTGTTCTTTTTATTTTCTTTACACTCACGACATTTTCTATTCGTTCTTCTCACGCGTCACGGTAAGCGTTTTTGTTTCCGTATTCCCGGCGTTATCTTCAGCGACAACGGTGATTTTATTTTCTCCTTCAGCCAGTTGAACGTTGGTTTGGAATGAACCATCTGCCGTCACCACAATCGGGAGCTCGTTGACTTTTATATATACTTCTTTATTGGTAGAACCACTCACTTTGATCTCGGTGCTTTTCGTTTTCGCATTGTCTACGGGCTCTTTTATTTCGAGTTTTGGCTTATCGCTTTTATAGGTTACCGTATATTTTTCTGAGTTCTTTTCTTGCTTGTTTTGTTTAGTTATCGCTTTCAAATAGACTTCATTATCTCCCGTTTTTAGGGTACCGATTTCCTCTGAAAATGATTCAGAAGACGGAAATTCCTGTGCCTCGACTTTTTCGCCATTGATGTAAAACTCGATACTATCATAGTTCGTGACAGTACCGCTGACAATGATTCGGGCGCTGTTTGTCGCAGACGGGATAGAATCAACGGAGAGACTACCGAAAAAGACATCTTTTTTATTTATTTGCTGGACTGTTTTTTTAGAGGTAATGTTACCAATAAGAAGACTGGCATTAATAAGCAATCGAAAGCCGATAGTAAACATAAAAAAAATAAATTTCCTCTTATCGGTTTGTTGAATATATTTCAGGAAAAAAATAAGG
>CAZHGF010000087.1:3075-4683 GCA_964531945.1 uncultured Gammaproteobacteria bacterium
AAAATAAATCCGATGATTACTACCGTATAGACTAATATTTTCTGCTTGTATTGTTTCTCACGATGCGTTGCGAGACGGGACATAATAAAATTGAGAATTTAGAATTAATAATTGAGAATCAATTCTGAATTTAGAATTCCTATTTTAGTATAAATTCTTAATTCTGAACTCTAAATTATTTTGAGCCAAAGGAGGGAATCGAACCCTCGACCTTCGCTTTACGAAAGCGCTGCTCTGCCAACTGAGCTACTCTGGCATCTAAACAAGAGTATTGTATCAAATTATGTGTATTATCGCAGTTTGAACATTCAACATATTACTCATTCACGTTGAATTGAGGATTCCATGTAATTTCCCACAAATGACTATCAGGATCCTGGAAATAACCAGCATACCCTCCCCAAAACGTGTCTTGGGCAGGTTTAACGATTCTTGCTCCCGCCTTTTTTGCTTGTTGCATTACTTTATTTACCTCTTCTTTACTATTTACATTATGTCCAATACTGAACTCGGTAGCGCGTGGTGGCCGGAGCGGGATACCGGTGTCGTATGCAATATCTTTTCGTAGCCAGAGCGCAAGCTTCAGTCCGTTTTGAAGATCAAAAAAGACAACTGCTCCGTGTTCAAATTCAGTTCCTATAATTCCTTCAGTAGGGAAACCAAGTCCGTCACGATAAAATTTCAACGACCTTTCTAAATCATCGACACCGATAGTAAGAATCGTAATCCGTGGTTTCATAAGATTTGATGTTTTCACCAGTAGTCAATTTTTGAGTAGGTTAATTTCCTCTTAGCAAACTGAGGAATATTTACCGAACAGAAAATATTAATAGTCTTGAAGTGCAACAACCTTAATGCTTAAATCTTTACCTTGATGTTTTATATTATCGGTAACGAGAATAGCATTTTCCTGCTTTGCTAAAGCGGTAAAGGAAGCATCATAAAAGGTAATATGTAACTTATATGCTAATCTAAACGTCTCATTTGCCAACTCTGTAGATTCAGTTACAAAAGTGAGAGGAAGTTTATAAAGTTTTGTGAAAACTATGTTTGCCTGTTTAGGTGATAAGTTCTTACTGAACAAGAGAACATTTCCGATTTCGTACTTTGCGAGTTCTGGAGTTATGAGTATTATCTTCTCCTTCTGAGCATCTTTTAGAATTCCATCCGCCTTATCTAAATACTTCTCTTTATCTTGACTTAACCATTTGATAATTACAGAGGTGTCAACTACGATGGTTGTATTCATTTATTTAATGAGACCTTCTATCTTTTTCCAAGAACTCTCTGGCTGAAGATGCCTTACCTTTTCCTTTTATGGCGCGAGCTTGTTTGACTGCTGTCCAAATTTCGTCCCAATCATATTGCTTCCTATGAGGTTTAATGACGATTTCGTCAGGCTTAATCACAGAAATAGTGACAGCAGACATAGGAGTAACCCAATTTACTATTTTTCGTACAGAATCGGGAATGGTTAATTGGCCTCGATTTCGAATGATACCTACGATTTTCATATTTTCAGAATATCAGAAATTCAGAAGATTGTCAAGCTCTTGTATGAGTTCCATACATATGGCACTCCTTGGGAAAAAGTAATAACAGGTTATT
>CAZHGF010000088.1:0-4660 GCA_964531945.1 uncultured Gammaproteobacteria bacterium
TTTACAACTAACTATGACTAATTCCAACTTTATTAATAGTTTATAACTAACTTCGACTAGTTCTCCTCAACAGATTCCTTCGCCGTAATCATATCGAGTAACTCATAGGTAATTTTCTGTTGTCTTAGTTTATTGCGCAGTAATGTCAGGTTATAGATAACTTCGGTTGCGTTATCGGTTGCGTTTTTCATTGCGATCATACGCGACGAGTGCTCTGCTGCTTCGCTATTGATGATCGCTCCGCGAATTTTTTCCTCAAGATAATTTTTGAGTAACCGTTCCAGCAAAACATTCTTCGATGGCTCAATTAAATAATCAACTCCTGACTCCTGACTCCCGATTTCTGATTCCTGTTTCAGTTGCACCGGCAACAGTTGTTCCTTGACCGACTCAGACCTGAGCGTGGTGATGAATTTATTATAAACGAGTGATACTTTCTGATATTTTCCCGCTAAAAAACTTTCCAGCGCCATGCGGAAAACTGCCGAAACTTCGTTGAGAGGTGCTGTTGTTGAAAAATCCGCAAGTACTGCTTTCCCCGATGAAGCGATAAATACCGCTCCTTTCTTACCTACGGTAATAAAATCAGCGTGATTTATATCTTCACTTTTTAACAACAATCTGAAAATATTGATATTAAACGCACCGCATAATCCTTTATTCGAGGATATGACAACAACAAGTTCTTTTCTCTGAGCACCTTCTCTCACTGTGAGAAGTGGAGACATACTCTTATCAACTGTCGGTACTACCTTACGGATAATTGACTCCAGTACCTCACGGTATGGTCTCCCTTCAACGGCAAGTTGCTGCGCCTTTCGCATCTTGACTGCCGAGACCAGCTGCATAGCCTTGGTTATCTTTTTGACGTTTGATATTGATCGGATTTTTTTTCTGACCTGACGTAAGTTCATATGAGATTTATAAATTCTCCTTCACCAATTTCTCCAATTCCTCTTCATCTTTTTTTTCTAATACCTTATTCTTATTAATTCTCGCGCAGAGTGATTTTCCTCGTGTCTGAAGGTCCTCAATAAAACTGGTTTCAAATTTCTCAATGTCGGCGACTGCCATTTCATCAAGGATGCCGCTATTTCCCGCCCAGATGATCGCGACTTGCGCTGCAAGATCATAGGGTCTATTTTTTCCCTGTTTCAAAAGCTGCGTCATACGGGCTCCCCGATTTAAGAATTTTTTTGTCTCGGAGTCAAGGTCAGATTCAAACTGTGAAAATGCCGCCATCTCACGATACTGCGCAAGATCAAGTTTGAGTTTACCGGCTACCTGTTTCATCGCCTTTGTTTGTGCCGAGCTACCAACACGGGAAACCGAAATACCGACATTGATAGCGGGACGCATACCCGCGTTAAATAACTCTGTTTCCAAAAAGAGTTGTCCATCGGTAATCGAGATAACGTTGGTTGGAATATAGGCAGAAACATCATTCTCCAGAGTTTCAATAATAGGAAGCGCGGTTATCGACCCGCCGCCATACTTGGGGTCAATGCGGCATGCCCGTTCAAGAAGCCGTGAGTGAAGATAGAAGACATCTCCCGGATATGCTTCACGTCCTGCTGGTCTTCTCAAAATAAGAGATATCTGACGATATGCCCACGCGTGTTTCGTCAAGTCATCATAAATGACTAATACATCTTTTCCTTTCCCCATAAAATACTCCGCGATCGCACAGGCAGAATACGGAGCGATATATTGCAACGACGCAGCATCAGACGCGGTAGCACTTACCACTACCGTGTAGTCGAGCGCTTTCTGCTGGCGAAGAAGTTCAACGATAGAAGCAACACTTGAACGCTTCTGACCAACCGCGCAGTAGACACAAATAACATCTTCATTTTTCTGATTGATGATAGTATCGATAGCTACCGTCGTTTTCCCGGTTCCCCGATCACCGATAATAAGCTCACGCTGGCCACGACCGATAGGAATAAGGCTATCGATTGCCTTAATACCGGTTTGCAGTGGTACACTCACTGATTTTCTAAAGACGACGCCGGGGGCAATTTTTTCAACCGGCTGATAATTTTTTGTGCTGATTTTCTTCCCGCCATCCACCGGATCAACAAGCGGATCTACCACTCTTCCCAGTACCTCTTCAGAAACCGGAGTCTGGAGAGATTTCCCTGTTGCCTTTGCGATGCTTCCGGCTTTTATCTCAAGATAATCTCCAAGTACTATAGCCCCGACCCTATCTTCCCAGAGATCAATGACCATTGCCTGAACCCCATTTTCAAACTCAACGATCTCGCCGTAGGAAACTTCCCGAAGACCGTTCAGTGCAATTACTCCATCACGCACTTCTGTCGCCCAGCCGATTTCCTCTTTATCCGAGGTGACATCTATTTTTTTAACTTGTTTTTGTATTTCTTCGATTGATTGATCAATTACTTTCATAGATTTGTTTCTTTAAATTTTGTAATGCTCCATTAAGCGTTAGATCAATGAGTTTTGTACCGATTTTGATTATTAATCCTGAAAGGATTTTGGAGTCAACAACGTTTATCACTTCACCGTTTTTCAGTTCAGGAAAGAGTTTTTTAATAGATGACAACTCTTCTTCACTCAACCGGTACGACGACATTACCGTCGCTTTATCACGAAAATGAATCACGTTAATCTCACTATTCTCCGGTGTTTTATTTGTCACGTCATTAGTCATACTTATTCTTATTGCTTTTAACGCTCGACAGAACATACTCTGTCAGTTTTTTTTGAATATCAGAAGTCAGATACTTCCGCAGCGCTCCTTCTATCATCGCCACGCTCACATCACTAATATGTTTTTTAACTTCTCGGTAAAACCTTGACTTCTCTTCTTCCACCTGCTCATGCGCTTTTGAGATGATTGAGGCTGCCTCAGACTTGGCGTCTTCAAGAATCGCTGCTTTTTTCTCCTCAGCGATCTTTTTTGCGGCCTGTAATAATTTCTCCTGCTCTGCTTTCAGTTTCTTGCGCCACGCCTGCTCTTCCTCAAGCATCCTCTCTTTTTTTGTCATGAGCTCTGCTGCTATGACATCACGATCGATATCTTTTTTCTTTTCTTCCTGAAGATACTTCAGGAATGGTTTTGCCACCAGCTTATTAAAGATATAAAAGAGCAGACCGAAATTAACTATCTGCGCTATGAGCAATTTGTAATCAATACCGAGGTTCTCCATGTAAACTTGGTTTTGAGTTCTGGGTTCTTAAGTTATGGGCTCAGAACACGCGACACAGAACTCATAACGTATTTATGTAAATTTTAATATAAGCGCGACAATAAGAGCGTATACTGCGATAGCTTCTGCGAAGGCGCACGCTAAGATCATAGTGGTTCTTATTGCGGACTCTGCTTCAGGATTGCGCCCGAGAGCATCCATTGCTCTACTACCAATGAGTCCAATACCAATTCCAGGGCCAATGGCTCCTACTGAGATTGCCAACGCGACTGCCAATGATGTATCCATTTTATTCCATTCACCCCCTTCATTCGCTAACTAATAACGTATTGAAATATATAATTCGAAATTCAGTGATTAGAAAAATAGCAATCACCAATCACTAATAACTAATCACTACTCATGTGCTTTCGTCATTGCCATTTTTATAAAAATAGCCGCGAGTGTTGAGAAAACCACTGCCTGTATAAGACCCACAAAAACTTCCATTATAAGAAATGGAAATGATGCTAAAACAGGAATTAATGTCGCAATAATAACAAGCAATATCTCTCCTGCAATAATATTACCAAATAAACGGAAAGAAAACGAAAAAGCTCTTGATAACTCCGAAACGATTTCCAGAATTCCGATAAAAAAATCTACCGGACCGTGAAAGTTAAAAAACTTTGACAGGTATGCTCTTAATCCGAGATATCGTATTCCGTAATATTGTATCGCAACAACAGCAATAATACCAAGCGCAAAGGTCATATTCAAGTCAGCAGTCCCTCCCCGCAGCAGTGGAATAAAATGTGTCTTTTCCCCTGAAGAACTGCTCTGCTCTTCATTAATCGAGGATACCACGGTCGTCGGAGAAACTCTCTCTTCAATAAGTACACTTCCCACACCAGGCAGTAATCCAAACCAGTTCTGAAAGAGAATAAAAATGAAAAATGTGGCAAGAAGTGAAAAGAGTGTGCGAATTTTATCTCCGGTTACCGAGTGAAATAGTGTATATACCTGAGTTAATAATGCATTGAAAGTATAGTAGAATAAGCTTCGCTCTCGCTTCTTTTTTTCGGATTGACTCTTATACCAGAGAGATAGGGTAATTAAGAGAATCATCACTATGAGTGTCGTAAGGAAAGAGTTCGTAACCGGAAAATTGAAGATTTCAAAAAGCAGCTCGGGCTTAATACTTACGTGAGGCATTTTATTTCTTAATCAGGCGAAACAAATTATAAAAACTGGCAATCGAACCCAGAATAATAAGCGAAATAGTAAAGATTGGTTTCGTTTGAAACCAATTATCCAAAATTATACCACCCGAAACTCCCGCAAGCAAGGGGATAGCTAAATAGAATCCGAGATTAAAGTATTGCGCGTATGAAAAATCCTCGCCCTTTTTTTCAGCCGCTTTTTTATTCTTATGTTCAGTACTTTGCCCGACACTGAAATCACCTTTTATTGTTTTCATTATTCTCTTTACCATTAGTTGTAAT
>CAZHGF010000089.1:0-4535 GCA_964531945.1 uncultured Gammaproteobacteria bacterium
TATATCGAGAAGAAAAAAATTCAGCGCAAGGCGTAAAATAATTCTTGAATCCTTCCGCCTCCGCCAGCTGGCGGATGGCGGGATTCGCTCGAACTATAAAACCGCTGATATTTACTCTTCGAGCGTAACGAATTGGAGTCGAGAAGTCTATATCATAAACTTTCCTTCCTTCATCACCACTTTTCCATCCACATACAATACCGATCCTTTTTTCCGCATGTCTTTGACGATATCCCAGTGAGTCGCGGATTCATTATGGCCCGTGGGAGCCCCTCCGCGTTTTTCGCGATAAGATCGTCCAAGTGCCAGATGAATCGTGCCGCCGATTTTTTCATCAAAGAGAGTGTTTTTCATAGCGCGCTTGATATTGTAATTAGTGCCAATCCCCAGTTCACCAAGAGATCGTGCGCCGGAGTCGGAGCTTAAGGTTCTCTGGAGTGTCGTGTTACCCTGATGTGCTTTTGCTTTCACCACTTTTCCGTTTTTAAATTCCAGATGTACATCAGATACTTCAGCGCCATTGTGGCTTGAGGGGAAATCAAAATATACGGTTCCTTCAATAGTCTGATGAACCGGCGCTAAAAATACCTCGCCATCCGGAATGTTGCGTTCGCCGGTTGCCGCTTTTGCCAAACGTCCTTTGATTGAGAAGGTAAGATCGGTATCTTTCCCGACCATTCGCACCATCTCTCCATCATCGAGGATTTTCTCCAGTTTCTTCATTTCTTTTTCCATTTTTGCGTAGTCGACAATACATGATTTATAGTAAAAGTCGAGGAGCCAGTCGAGTGAGACTCCTGCCTCAAGCGCCATGCCTTCAGTGGGATAGTAGGTCAGAATCCAGCGGTCTTTGTCAACGATTTTATCCAGATAGGGGCGGAATAATTTCTCGCGGACGAGTATTTTCTCTGGAGAAACTTGGCTGAGTTCCCGGGTATTATTGATTGATACAATTCGTATATACGCGTCTGCCCAGGCGATTTTTGAATCGAGGAGTTCTTTGGGAAGATAGTTGAGTGCCCAGTCATTTGCGTGTTTATAGAACTGATACGCATATCCATGGGAGAATGAACGATTTAAGACAAAATCAATGCTGGTATCAATGACCGGATATGTTTCGAGCTTTAAGGCCTCGATAAAAACCGCTTTTACCAAAGGAGATGCGCCTGCTTCGGACGTGGTGATAAGTACTTTCTCTTTCGCTTTTACCGATAAAGAGTGATTCAGCATTATGCGCGCAAGTTTAAAATCACGGGATGACGGTTGCATAAATAGTTAAAATTGGTTTAAATTAGTCAGAGTTGGTTGCGATGAGACAATTTTATACTAATTTTAACGAATTTTAACGTTGCTGAACGTATTTCTTAACATACCACACCAGTACACCTATCCCCAGTGAGACGCCAAACCAGAGGGTGATAAAGCGGAACAGGAGGGTGAGAAATACTGATTGTGCGACAGGAAGTCCAAATAAACTTCCTAAAAAATAGGTTATTGATCCTTCCGCAACACCAATGCCGCCGGGTATCAGGACGAAAAATCCCGCGATAGAGGAAAACGAAAAAATGAAAAATGAAAGCGCGATTCCCCGAAGAAACTCAACATTGACAAATTCTTTTATTAATAAATAGAGCGCAAATGCTTCAAATCCCCACGCTATCACTCCTAAAAAAGTTCCTACCATAAGGTTCTTCAGTGTTAATAGTTTTTGAGAGTTTTCAAAAAAAACGACGAAAAACTCAATGAGTTTGAAACGGGGAAATCGTCGCTGAAGCGCATGAACGATTTTCATCAGCGAGTGTTGGACGTGGATCGCGATGATAAACGCGATAACAAACGTTATGGAAAAAAGGAAAAACAGTGCTGAGTTTTGGACAAAAAAAATACCGCCCATGGCAAGCAGAATCATGGCAATACCATCGGTCAAGCGCTCAGTGATAAGTACCGGTACTATTTCCGAGAAACTGTTTCCCACAGATTTTTTCAGAAAATATGCTTTTATGATTTCGCCGGTTTTCCCTGGAGTGACGGTCATGGACATTCCAGCGGTGAAAATCGTGAGCGCTTCGGAGAACGGTATGGTAATACCTATCTCCTTTAAATACAAGAAAAATCTTACTCCCCGAACAAAATAATTGACGAGTACAAAAATGAGGAGATAGGGTATGATGCTCCAGCGGAAAGAAAGGGCAACATGGGTAATTTTTTTTACATCACCGTATAAAACAAAGACTGCGTAAAAGAGAAGGGAAAAGATAAATACAATAAGGATTTTATGTTCCTGCTTTTTAATCTTTTCAAATGAAAGATTTTCCTTGAGTTTGTCAACCATGATTCGTTTTGGGTTCGAAGAATGAGTAATGGCTCCAATTGCTCAATGGTTCTATGGTTAAATGGCTCAATGGCTTTAAAACCGTAACCATGGAACAATGGAACCATAGAACCATATTGTTACCATGAACAATGAACTATTTTAATTATACCATCCTTGTATTTTCCTCATTTCTTTCCTACAATTAATTTCTATGAATATTGCGAAACAGTTTCTTGAATTTGTGATGGATATCCTGGAAACAGTAGTGTTTATCGGATCACTCTTTATCGTGGTGTATCTTTTTATTCTCCAACCAAATCAGGTAAAAGGCGCGTCGATGGATCATACGTTTGCTACCGGTGATTATATCTTTACCAGTAAAGTAACCTATAAATTCAGACCTCCAGAGCGGGGAGATATTATTGTTTTCCGTTCACCGAAAAATCCGGATATCGAGTATATTAAACGAGTTATCGGCCTTCCGGGCGACAGAATTATGATCCTCAATAGCGAGGTGTATGTAAGTGGGAAACTCCTCCAGGAACATTATATTGCCTCAAAAACAAATACGTGGGAAGGGGGCTTTATCAAAGAAGGGGAAACAATTACCGTTCCTGATAATGAACTTTTCGTAATGGGTGATAACCGGCCACGATCGTCTGATTCGAGGGAATTTGGTACAATACCGATATCAGCAGTGATTGGACAAGTCTTCTATCGTTACTTTCCGGCGACGAAAGTAGGTCCACTAGAGAACCCGTTTCCGGTATTTCTCCGATCTAGTTTAGCAAAATAGGCAAGCAATACTATTTCCACTCGTTCTTAAACCTATCTATGAGATCCTGAAGAACCGACGTTGTTCGCTGCACGCTTCCCTTTACTTCGATCACCAGTTTTGCCTTTATCCGTGACTGCAGTATTTTCACTGATACCTTTTGACCATTTTTCTCAAGCGATGCGGTAAATTGATCTATCTTATCACGTGGCAATTTCTCACCCACCGATTTAATACCGTGGAGAATCTCTCTAACCAATATCTCTGTTTGGAGTACCTTTAAGTTTTCAGACAATATTTTTTCGTAAACCGATACCATCTGCGATGCTTCCTTTAATCTTGATACTATAAAAAGATGGCTTATGGTGATGAGTTTTGAGTAATATCCATCCACAATAATATCCGGCAATCGTTTTAAGCGAAGAATATGGCAAACATACGAAGGCTTGAGTGAAAGTAACTCACCAATGGTCTTAATAGGAATGTCCTCTGTGTGCGCGAGAAAATCAATAAGCTGTGCCTTTTGAATAAAATCTGACTCATACTTTATCTGTTCAATTACCTTTAAGACTTGATCACGCATACAGGTATTTTAGCAGATTGAAAGAGCAACAAGACAATAAGGAAGTAATGCAATAAAGCAACTGAAGTATCTCATTTATTGCCTTAATACTTTAATGCCTTAGTGCTTTAATCTAAATAATGGAGACATACGGTTGACCCCTGCGGACTGAGAATTTTACGATACCCTTTTTTAGAGCAATAAGGGTAAAATCTTTTGAAAGAAGGACTCCGTCTCCTGCTCGTACTCGAGTGCCCCGTTGGCGAATAATAACATTACCGGGGGTAGCTACCTGTCCTCCATAGAGTTTAACACCAAGTCGTTTTGATCGTGAGTCTCTGTTACCTCGTACTGCACGTTGTGCTTTTGTATGGGCCATGTTAGTTAGAATTAGTTGAAATTGGTTAAAATTTGTTGCGATTGGTTGGAATTAGTTAGAAATAGTTGAGATTGGTTAGAATTAGACAAAGTAGTTGGGATGAGCTATTTTTAACTATTTTCAACTAATTTTAACTAATTCTAACGATTACTGCTTAAATTTGAAGTATCTTAATTCTGGTCAACTGTGGTCGAAAACCCGTTACCCTTCGGTAGCGGACTTTAGACTTAAATCGTGCGACTCTGATTTTTTCTCCTTTTCCAGACTCAAGTATTTTTGCCTTAACCGTCTTCTTTAAGGAAGGAGTTCCTGCTTCAAATGAACCATCGGTATCATCAAATGAGGCTAAAGCCTCGAGCTCAATTTCTTGATCAGCGTTTCCGTTGAGGCGGTCAACGACAATTTCATCGTTTTCTTTGACCACATACTGCTTTCCAGCTGCTTTAATAACCGCTCGTTTTGCCATAATGTAATTATACAGGAAAAAAGGAGAAGTTCAACTAAT
>CAZHGF010000090.1:0-4429 GCA_964531945.1 uncultured Gammaproteobacteria bacterium
AAGCACATGTATTGTCTATACTATGTATTTATAGAACAACTTTAATCTTCCTTCTTTTCTCATCCGCCTGAGAGAAAAACGTACCCGAAGATTGGGTAAAAATTTTGCCTTTACTCCCCACTCCTGCGCTTTCTGGATAATATCATGATCCTCGGCGTAAACTAACTTTGTATCAAAACCCTCAATAATATGAAAGAAGTTCTTTTCTAGAATCATTGACCCCCCTGAAGAAAGTGGCTTACCCAGATTTTGGGATACATCTATAAGGAAATTGACAAAATTAAATACGATTTGTCTATCAAGATAGGTATCTTCATCAGGCAGTACTGAAGGAATAAATACGAGTCCTTTGTTTCTCACAACGATTTTTTTTGCATTACGGGTAAAAGTTGCTGAAATACCCGCATCTGCGTCAAGAAATAGAAGATATTGTCCTGCAGCTTTCTCTGCGCCGTAGTTTCGCTGATATGCAACGTTTTTTCTGGAAACTTCAAGAAAATGTATCGGCAGACGAGGCCTAAACTCATCAACCACTTTTTTTGTATTATCTTTTGACCGAGCGTCAACAATAAGTATCTCAAAGTTTTTTTCTTTCTGCGCCTGTAACGCTCTCAAAAGCTTTGGGAGATAGTTCTCCTCATTGAGGGTGGGAATAACTATTGAGAAAAAGGGTGTCATAAGGCTTTAATGCAACATCTTATTATACCATGTCTCTTCCTTAATACTTGTGAATTATGTGTATAATAAGGCCATGAAGGTATCAGTAATAATCCCTGTTTATAATGAAGAAAAGTATATTAAAGCTTGTCTGGAATCGCTGGAAAATCAAGAGGAGAAACCTGATGAAATTCTGATAGTAGATAATAACTGTACTGACCAAACCATAGAGATAGCTACAAAATATAACGTAAAAATACTGAGAGAAAAGAATCAAGGAATGATTTTTGCAAGAAATGCCGGTTTCAATGCAGCCCGACACGAAGTCCTCGCCCGTTGCGATGCAGATGTTATTCTTCCTGTTGATTGGATTAAAAGAATAAAGCAAGATTTTATTGACAGCTCAATTGACGCGGTGTCCGGCCCTCTTATTTTATATGACTTACCCTTACTCCATAATTCTACTGCTCTCAGTAAACTTTATATCAAAGTGGCAAAAAATATTCATGGAGGAAAAGAAATCCTGGTTGGACCAAATATGGCGTTGAGAAAGAATATCTGGAAAAAAATAAAAGATACTACTTGTCTCGATGATAAAAAAGTTCACGAAGATATTGACTTATCAATTCATATTAACCGTGCTGGAGGAAACATCTTGTTTGATGAAAATCTGATTGTCAAAGTATCTTCAAGAAGGATCAAAAAAAATCCTGCGTCTTTTTTCCTCGAGTACCCCTTACGCCTATACTCTACCCTACACTCACACTAGCGCTTTGCATTATTTGATGTCTTATACATATGCTCTAATTCCTTAAGAGTAGTGGCGTCTTCAGCGCGCTTATCATCACGAAATCTCACGAGTCGAGGAAAACGGAGGGCAAAACCGGCAGTGTCAACCTCAAACGCGTTCCCTGATTTTGACGCTTTCATCACCCGACCTGCGGTATGAACTGGTGAACGGGTAATTTCATCTGCTTTAATCTCAACGACAATAACCGGCTTAACCCAAACATCGGCGTTCATCATTTTATCAACTTCATATATAGCTGGTTTGATATCGGTATCAAATTTATCGCAGCGTTTCTTCAGTTCCCGCCATTCCTCATCAGTGAGTCCGGTTCCGATTTTTGAAACCGTCACATATTTATCTGCCTTTTCGTCATAAACACCGACTAAAAATGCGCCGAGGCCGAATCCTGCCCGTTTCCCCTTTCCATAATCATACCCCATGACTAAACAATCAATGGTATCTTCTATCTTTGAAGAATAGCTCCGCTTAAACTTAATCCAGTTCCACCCCCGTGCTCCGGCCTGATATACTCCGCTCAACTTTTTGGCAAGTATTCCTTCTAACCCTTTTATCACGGATTCATCAAACATGAGCTCAATTTTTTCTCCATCATCGGTTATGGTATGTGGCGCAAGAATCAATAAAGTTGAAGAAAGCACTGGTTTTAAAAGTCGCTCCAGATGTTTTCTCCGTTCTTCAAAAGGCTCACTGATTAAATTAGCATCATCGTGAACTAATATATCAAAAATAAAGAATTTCAATGGCACAGATTTTGTCATTGCTTCAATATCATACTTTCTTTTTCTCTGTACGGTCTCCTGAAACGGGAGCAATCTTCCGGTTTTCGGATCATACCCGATAGCTTCCCCTTCAAATACCGCATTCTTTGCCTTCACCCCCTCTTTGATAGCTTGAACAATATCAGGATACATAAAGGAAACATCTTCTAAGTTTCTTGAATAGAGTCGTACCTCTTTCTTTTCTTTCGAGTAATGCGCCTGTAAACGAAACCCGTCATACTTGGGTTCTATAGCACATTTCCCGATCTGTTCTATAATCTCTTTCCCTGACGAAAGCCGCTCCGCCCGCATCATAAGAATAGGGGTAAAAAGATGCGGTCTCACGTGCTGTAACCCGCGTATCCCATTATCTTTGAGCATTTTTCCGATATACCCCAAATCAGGACGAACATGATAAGCATCCTCTATTTTTTTTCGCAAGGTCTTGTCTTTAGAGAGCATCCATGAAAAACTATCAAGCACGGTCATATCAGAAAATCCAAGCCGCATTACTCCGAGCGGTATCCGCACTAAATATCTGCACGATAGCGGATCAAGCTGTCTTATGAGAAGAGCAAGTACTCCCATTTTTACTTCCTGCGAACCTCCTCCTCCCGCTTCTGCTAATTTTCGAAGCTGGTCATAAACCGCCAGAATATCAAGATTTTTTTCTTCTAGTGATTTATATTGCTTCTTAAAATGCTCCACCGTCGAACCGATGTCGCCACTTTTTTTATACTCTTTAGCAAAAAGGTCTTTATCGAGATTTAAGGCAAGAAGAATACTCCGAATCACCATTTTCTCGGCGATACCAAACTCAAGTTTTTCGTAAAGTGGAGCAACTCTCCCCTGGAGAAGGTAGGCTGTTTTTTCAATTTCCTCAGGACTTAAGTTTTCGAATAGTTCAGACAGAAGATGGGTAATACTTAATCGCGAAGTTGTTTTCTCAGTTTTTTCGAAATACTCTGCGAGTTTGCTGAATTTCATTTTAATCGTCCATTGTTCATGGTTCATCGTTCATAGTTGTGTTTACTATGAACCATTAACTATGAACCATTAACTTGTTTATTATACCATCACATACCGTGCTGCCTTAGTGCTTCCAACTTTTTTTATTAAGCCTTTTTTTATAAGATCCTGTAAATCACGAAGAACCGTATCCTCAGAAACAGTTGAGAAAAGTGTGGAAAACGACTGGTTTTGTAAATAGCCAACTTCCTGCAAATACTCAATGATCTGAATCTGGCGCTCTGTCAGAAAGATCTGCCGCCCTCCGAATCTTTCTTTCATCTTGACATCACGAGAAAGCTTCAGAATTTTCTCTTTGATTTTCTCAAACTCTACTGCCGCGCCATAAGTGAAATACTCAAGCCATACGGTTAAATCACCGGCCGATGCTTTTTGTAAACTTTCGTAATACACGATTGCATCTTTATCATAGTATTCCTCCAACGAAAAAAATCTCCGGATATCATACCCGCCTAAAAAAAGAATTAATGTTGCGATCACCCGGGCTATTCGCCCATTCCCATCAATAAAGGGATGAATTCTCACCAACTCGTGATGAGCAATACCTGCCTTGAGAACCGAATGAATTTCATGTTTGTCATCCCGATTCACCCAGTAGAGATACTCTCGCATAAGAAACGGCACTTCGATTGGAGGAGGCGGACGAAATGTTACTTCTCCAGTCTGTGAGTTGCGGATCACTACCTGTTTCAAACGATACTCCCCTGCCTGCTCTTCAGAAAGTATTTTGTCCACAATAAGACGGTGAATTTTTTTTACCAGAGGTTCAGTAATTTTATCTATTTTCCGTTTTGCTTCATCATCGATAAGCTCTATCACTCTCCGGTAGTTAATAATCTCCTGTATATCGCGCGGTCTTCCAATTACCTGTTTTCCCAGTAGAACATCTTTTGCTTCATCTTTGTGCAGCTGATTTCCCTCAATATGGGTACCATGATATACCGATCTTACGATCGCATCTTCTTTAAACTGTTTCTCCCATAAGGGAAGAAGGGGTGAGTGTTGAATCACTTCTTCTGCAGCTTCTATCTTTGAAATACTGGTCAGGATTTTATTTGTGATAGAAAAAGAAGGATTGAACATGACAATTATTATACATCAACACGTCAAACGTTAAGCGTAGAGCGCTTGGCGTTCACAGTAAATACCCAATACATACGTTATATGGTTCAAT
>CAZHGF010000091.1:0-4409 GCA_964531945.1 uncultured Gammaproteobacteria bacterium
TGGTAAAGTTCCGCATACCGATAATTTTTTCTTCAGAAAGCGCTGTGTCATTACCTTCAGCAGTACCAAAAATAAGCGCGCCACGCAAGGCATCAGCGCCATATTTATCAATCATCTCAATCGGGTCGATGACATTTCCTTTACTCTTACTCATCTTCTGTCCCTTTTTATCGCGAACCATCCCGTGGAGAAATACATTTTGGAAGGGAACTTTGTTTATTGCAAAGTACCCAATCATGATCATTCGAGATACCCATGCCCGCAGAATATCATACCCTGTCTCCATAACTGACGTTGGATAGAAGTAGTTAAAAAATTCCTCATCTCCATTTGTTTTCAGCGTCGCAAATGGCCATTGAGCTGAAGAGAACCATGTGTCAAAAATATCAGGATCCTGTTTAAAATCTTGTTTCTGGCAAAGAGCGCATTTTTCTGGCTTTTCAAGTGTAACAAACCATTTCTTATTGGATTGACAGTAGTAGGCAGGAATCCTGATCCCCCATACGTTCTGACGGGAGATATTCCAATCAATAAAGTTTTCCAGTATTTCAATCGCTCTTTGCTCAAATTTTTTTGGATATATTTTAATTGACTTGCTTTTGATAAGTTCAATAGCCTTATCAGTCAGAGGTTTAGCTTTGATATACCACTGCTCCAATGGAAGAGACTCAAGTATGGTGCCGCATTTATAACACGTTTTCACCACCATTTTGTGCAGCTTCGTTTTCTCAAGCAACTTCAATTCCTCAAGACGTTTGATTACTTCTTCACGAGCTACCTTCACTCGTAATCCATCAATGACACCGGTATTTTGCATCTTACCATCAAACCCAATAATCGGCGGAAAGTGTAAGCGATGTTTTTTTGCAATCTCAAAATCATTGTGATCATGAGCTGGTGTTACTTTTACTGCGCCGGTACCAAATTCCTGATCTACATACTCATCAGCGATTATGGGAACTTCCCTATTAACTATTGGTAAAATAACATGTCTTCCTACAAAGTTTTTGTATCGTTTATCATCTGAATTCACCATGACTGCCACGTCACCAACCAATGTTTCTGGACGGGTTGTCGCAATGGTTATATATCCACTTTCTTTTAGCGGAAAACGGATATAGTAAAGAGTTCCTTCTACATCTTTATCAGTCACTTCTAAATCCGAGAAACTTGTTCCACATTTCGTGCAGTAATTTACTAATCGTTCGGATCGATAAAGTAACCCGGAGTCAAATAATTTCTTAAATGTCTTATGCACAATCGCAACGATATCCGGATCCATCGTATACTTCTCTTTCGACCAGTCAAGTGCAAACCCCAGACGCCTGAGCTGTCTCTGAATGTTACCCTGTGATTGGGAAACGAATTCCCAGATCATCTTAAAGAGTGTCTCACGATCATAATCAAATCTGCTTTTCCCCTGTTTTTGCAGATGTTTTTCAAATACGTATTGCGTTTCAATACCGGCATGATCAGTCCCCGGAAGCCACAATGTTTCATAGCCGAGAAGTTTGTAGTATCTGATCATAATATCCTGGTATAGATACATCACGTGACCTAAGTGAAGTAAGCCGTTGGCGTTGGGAGGAGGAAGAATGATGGAAAACGGCTTTTTATCTTTACTGACTTTTGCGGTAAAATACCCGTTTTTCTCCCAAAACGCAGAGAGTTTTTCTTCAACCTGAGCCGGAATAAATTTTGGATCCATAGGGTGCTGACAAAAAGAACAAGAGAATAAAAAAGCAAGAGAGCAATTAAATATACTTAATTTTTTGTTCCCCTGTTCTTTTGCTCTTTTGTTCTTTTACTCTTATTACCTGTTTTATATCAAAATATATCAAAAATTGCAATTGGAGATACCCCGCGGAACAGATGGTAAAGGTGGAAGGGATCCCGTGAGCGCGCGTTCCGGATTTTTCCGGGGAGCACTCATGGGCAGGAAACCTTTGACGGAATCTCGACTACGTACGCTATAATAAATCATTATGGATTGGCTTTTTCAATCGCTGACCTGGTATCTTTACCTTTTTTTACTGGGAATTATCTTTTTTCCTCTCAGCAACCGAATTCTCGGGAACTTTGCCGACCGTGGATATGCCGCCGCAAAAACCATTGGAATACTTGTCCTGAGCTACTCTACGTTTCTTCTTGGCATTCTGAAGATATCTCAGTTTACACAACTCAACCTCATTGTTCTTATCCTTTTCTTCGCACTTCTCAATAGCTACTTATATTTTTCAAAAAAGCAGCCTGTCCCTATTACGAAAAAAGTTCTATTTTTACTTCTCTTTGAGGAAATTCTGTTTTTCGTGTCATTTCTCTTTCTCGCCTACGTACGCGGTCAGGAACCCTCGATTCGCGGCCTTGAAAAGTTTATGGATTTCGGGTTCATGAACTCCATCCTCCGATCTGAGTACTTTCCTCCCCTTGATATGTGGTTTTCTTCAGACCTTACAAATCCAAAAGGATATCCTATCAATTATTATTACTTCGGTCACTTAACCGGTGCGATGCTCATAAAACTTACCGGCATTTCTCCGTTTGTAGGTTACAACTTAATCCTGTCAACTATTTTGGGACAAGGAATGACGCTTTCTTTTTCTCTGGTGTCAAGCTTAGTCTATCTTACTCAAAAAAATTCCCTGAAAAATAATCAGATTAAGCTCTTTCCTCTCATTTTTTTTGGACTCCTCGGAAGCTTTATCGTAAATCTTGCTGGTAATGTGCATACTATTTACCTTTTTACCAAAGGGTATCCTAATGAAGCTCCTGTTCCCTTCTGGGAAATTTTAAGCGCGTATAATCCAGCTAAATACTGGTACCCGAATGCAACCCGATTTATCCCTTTTACTATTCATGAATTTCCCTCCTACTCTTATGTTGTGGCAGATCTCCATGGGCATGTATTTGATATTCCATTTGTACTCCTGACTCTATCCATTCTTGTCATGTTTTTCCTCAATCATGTCTTATCACCGGAAACCAAGAAAATATCAAACATCAAACATAAAACTCAAAGTTTTATTGAAAAGTTCAATATTACATCTGTTCTCCAAATTACTCATTACCAATTACTGATTGCTATTTTTCTTGGATTTCTTACCGCTGTTCACTATACAACCAATGCGCTTGATGGACCGATTTACCTTCTTCTGACCTTACTCCTATTTCTTATTATGTTCCGACTCTCCCGCACGTTTATAACGCTTGTTGGAATCCTTTTTTTCTCATTTATCTTATTCTCCATTCCATTTTCAGCGTTTTTTTCTCCGTTTGTATCGGGTATTGGAGTCAATTGTAGCCCAGACTTTTTTGTTGCCATGCAGAAACTGGGACCGTTTCTTTTTGAGAAAGGAAATTGCCAGATATCCGCGTGGTGGATGTTAATTATCCTCTGGGGGTTTTTCTGGGGCACACTTTTAATTTTTATTGTTACGCTTATTCTGCAGAAAAAATTATTTACTCGGTTAAATTCCGCTCAACGCCTTCATCTTGACGCTACAACGCCGTTTGATATCATACTCCTGATCTTTTTTAGTTTTGGCACCTTCCTCATATTTATACCGGAATTTTTCTATTTCAAAGATATCTATCCAGCGCATTTCCGCGCAAATACCATGTTCAAACTTGGCTACCAAGCATTTATGATTATGGGGATTGCATCAACCTATGTTTTGTATCGAATAAAATTTCTCGCATCGCCTGCGCAATATATTCTTAAAGGAATATATTTTTTGTTATTCTTTTTTATATTTATCTACCCGTTCTACGCTTTTCCTTCATACTACGGCAACCTCAAAAAAACACCAAACCTCGATGGTGCTTCCTGGCTTCACTCACTATACCCTGAAGATAGAGAAATTATAGATTTTATTAATACTCATATTGAGAACCAACCGGTCATTCTTGAAGCTCAAGGAGATTCTTATACTGATTACGAACGAATCTCCGCCTACACCGGCGTACCCACCGTCGCCGGCTGGTGGGTCCACGAATGGTTATGGAGAGGGTCATCTGCGGTTGTAGGCAATCGTATTCCTGATATCACTGCAATTTATGAATCACCCGATATACCGGCTACCAAGAATCTTCTGAAGAAATATCACGTGCAATATGTAGCAATCTCAACTCTTGAAAGAAATAAGTATCCAAACTTGAATGAAACGAAGTTTAAAGATCTGGGAAGAAAAGTTTTCACCTCTTCAAATCAACGTGGGGCTCTGTATCAGGTAACTCAGTATTAGTCCTTGACAAGGTAGACAAATTTTGTTATCGTCTTAGGTGATCGTTCGTTTCTTGATGAGAGAGTCAATAAACGAAAAAAAGAGCATTACTACTCGTCGTCCCTTTTATACGAGCGGTAGTGATGCTCTTTCTTTTTTTATCTCCACTCAGAGGTGATAGAGCTT
>CAZHGF010000092.1:0-4403 GCA_964531945.1 uncultured Gammaproteobacteria bacterium
CTGGACGCGCCTTCGGTTTACACTGACCGAAACCGAAGCGCTTGCCAGAATGACGGTTAAATTGAGCTTCATCCAAAATCGAAGATCGAACATCAAGGATCTAGTTATAACTCAAGTGTGCCTTTTGAGGAAGAAGCGTGTTGTCTACAACTACATCGAGATAGTAATCACCTGCTTTGTTCCCCATAACGTCAAAAACAGTCTTTCCATAGTCGTCAGTCAACCCCTGAACCGTTTCTATAACCAAGTTAGAATCGGTACCAAGGGTTACTTTTCTTCCTAACACTCCAAGTCCCTGGTTATTTAATACAATAACGGTTACTCTCACCTTTTCCTCGCCATTTGCTTTCGCCTGCAATGGGGTAACAAAAAGGTATGAATTATCAAGAGAAAACACATATTCTGTCACGTTCGCGCGTCCGGTAAGATACCTTGTTTCATAAAACCAGAAAAGGCCAGAAAAGAATATCAAAACCAATAACACTATTGTTAAATAGATCAACTTTTTCCTCATAATTCCATTATTTATCAGAATAAACTATTTTGAGGCATAATGTCAAGGCATATTATAAAAACCTTTTATCTGTCATCTTATTAAAGATATATAAACTGTAAATACTCCAAGTATGACCTTCTATATTTAGCATTGAGTTGCGATGAATGCTAAATAAAGTTCTTTAAACATGAGGTTAATAGATAGGCCTAAACGCTTAAGGGTTATTGAGCTTGAAAATATACTATTCACTAACGGTACTAATATGTTTTTAGAATGTTCTACTGTCATTTTTGTTTCTTTTGATTTAAGTCATACTTGATCTTAAGATTTCTTGATCGGAAGATTTTAACACTAACGTAGGAAAAACAGGCTTGCTGCTTAAGATACCCACTATATACCTTCTTTTCTCTAGGATGATTAGTATAGTTTGATATATTTAATACATTAAATATTTTGTGCGTTAAATATATTAAGTTTAATTAAATACTATTATGGGACTTATCAGACCACGATTTATAACTAGAGCTAACTATCTCATAACACGATCAAAATACCTCTTGACAATCTTTTTATTATTGTATTACTATGAATAATGTATGGAAAACCAGTATAATCAGTATAATCTTGAAGCCTCATTCCGTATATACCTCGCTGCGGAGAATATTTCCCCTGTTTCTCTCAAAAATTATCTCTCCGATTTGCGTCATTTTCTTGGGTGGATTCAGTCCAATCAGAATGGTTCACCGTTAGTGGTTCGTCCTTTACAAAATAACCAAAAAAATGTCATTCTGGCAAACCGCCAGCCTCTGGTGCGTCCAGCTAGTACAGATTCTGGAGTCGCTAACGCTCCCCAGAATGACGTATTTCAGGGAATTACTGAAAGTAGGATCGCTGAATATAAATCGTATCTTCGTGAAAATGACGTCCCCGATAAGACAATCAACCGACGGCTATCGACTCTTCGTAAATTCTTCACGTTCGCTATTAGTCAAGGATGGACGAAGGAAAATCCAGCCAAAAAAGTCAGTAACATCGTCTCCTTTACAAATTTACGTGACCAAGAAACAGGCCGAGAGGTCGATCCAGAGCGACCCGCTGATCGGACAGGTCAAGACCTGTCCCTACAAGACATCATAAGCAAATATGAATCTTCTTTGGAGCAAAAAGGATTAGGCAAAGCCGAGATTAATGAAAATATGACGGTCGTTAGACAATTATTAGAAATTCCTGATTGATCTTATGAAACACTTTTTTTCCACTTTTCATTCTTTTTATACATTAACCAGAGAGCTTTTTGACCCAGCAGTAGAAGGAAGACCCTATGACCATATCTCTCGACGATCTCCACAAACATTACTTATGACTCCCAAAATCGGGAGCGGCTTCTTTAAGAAACGATTAACGTTGAGGTAAATTAATATGTCACATCGGGATTTAAAAACATGACAACCGTAAAATATCTCCAGAAATACCTTCATAAACTTCACGACAGTGGATATTCTTATTCTATCATCGAGAAGAGGTTGGGTTTTGTGGAAAACTTTCTGAAATGGGCCCATGGGCAGGGAAAAATAGATACCAATACGTATGAGCAATTAAGTACCATAATTGCTAAAGACATAACCAATCTTACTACTGCAAATAATACTGACGGAGCGGGTCAAGCATTTTTACCCCGTCAAGAAGCCGAAACGGTATCAAACGGAAATAAAAGGACGCGAAACGGGAACTATGAGAATATCAGCCTCTTACAACGGCTGCAAATCATATTTAAATTACAAACGTACAGTTTTAAGTGTTTTCTTTCTCATGCCCTAAAGAAAATTCCCTTTCTCTCAGATGTCATCCCGAGCGAAAGCGAGGGATCTCCCACGAATGTGGGGTACTCGGACAAGCCGAGAGATTCTTCGCCTTCGGCTCAGAATGACAATGGTAAAAATAATTTACGCTTGACGCTTGACCCTTCACCCTTGACCCTTTCTACTCCCCACTTCATCGGAATCGGCTTAACACTGCTTTTCATAGCGGTACTCGGAGCAGGTATCTACAATCGTTACTTTGCGAAGTCTCCGACTGCTTTCGGGTATGCTTCCTCACCCACCTTCCCCGGGACAAGAACGCTATCATTCCAGGGAAGATTAACAGATAGTCTGGGAAACCCCATCACAACGGCAACGAACGTGGTGTTTAAATTATTCGATGCGTCATCCGGAGGAAACACCCTTTATACCGGCAATACCTGTTCAATCACGCCTGATTCTGATGGAATATTTAATGTACTTATTGGTTCAGATTGCACACCAGGGATATCTAACACTGTATTTACAGAAAATACGTCCGTATTTTTAGAAGTGACTGTCGGGAGTGAAACGCTGACCCCCCGTCAGGCTATCGCTACGGTCGGATATGCGCTCAATTCAGAAACACTTCAAGGCATCCCTCTTGGAACCGGTAACACCATTCCATTTATCCCCTACTTCAACTCCAGTAGCAACTTGGTAATTGGAGCCACAAATCCATCCATACAATCTGCTGCCGGTACGTTTACGATTCAGGGCGCGACCGTGCGGCTTACCTCATCATCGGGAAACATCAACATCGTTCCCTCATCAGGAAACGTTGGTATCGGGAATACCCAGCCTGCTTCCATGATGTCAATTCTTGGTAATCTATCGATTGGATCATCTGTGTATATCAGTACGGCAGCACCCACGAACGGAGCAATTATAGAAGGCAATGTCGGGATAGGTACAACGAGTCCAGGACAAGCGCTTGATATTGGTGGATCTGCAGCAAATCTCACGTTCAGCAACACAACTGGGCCTCATCAAATATTAACCGGAGGAACATCGAATCTTGCGTTAATGCCTGGAGGTAACGTCGGTATTGGGTATACCAATGTTGGTACTGCAAAACTTTCGGTAAACGGAAACGTTGGCATCGGAATCACGAATGCTCTCAATAAGCTTGATGTGAATGGTGCTGTCGCCATTGGTTCTCTCCCTACAGCTGTCCTTCCACAATCAAATTCACTGTATGTGAGCGGAAATGTGGGAATTGGGACATCAAATCCTGCAACCGCATTGGATGTAATAGGGAGTGTAGGACTAGACCTCCAAAGCACCGCTGAAACAAAATACACTTTCTATGTAGATTCTTCAAATAATAATGTCGCAATTGGTGTTAATCAGGTAACTCTACCTAATAGAGCAAAATTACATCTTTCAGGAGGAGACGCCGCTAATACTTACTCAAATGCTACTATTGCATTAGGATTTAGTACTGATGGATCTTACCCGAACTTTATACATACCCGCCATAATCAAGGAACATCACTTAATAATGCTATTGATTTTTACACAAGCGATGGTACGAGCACCGGTTCATTCCCAACCAATGCTATTCATAACTTGACCCTTAATGGAGGTAATGTTGGGATAGGGACATCTGATCCCTCCTCATTTAGACTAGAAATTCGATCGGCTACCCAGAATGCCTTAGGGCCTGCGGTTGACGCAACCTTAGATATTGGAAGTACTGCACGACAATGGAAAGATATCTATGTATCAGGACGTCTATGTTTTGATGGAACAGATTGTATGAGTGTATCTGCAGCAAATGCAGGAGGATGGACTGATGATGGCACAACGGTACGACTTACTACCCAAACTGATAATGTTGCTATTGGAGCCTCCATTGCACAAAACAAACTTGATGTTCAGGGAAGTGTGGGAATAGGTACTACCTATGCAAATGCCTTACCACAAACTAATATGTTAACGGTGAGTGGGAATGTGGGGATAGGGACATCTGCGCCGACTGCTAATTTGGGAGTCTACTCTACCAATACTACTGGTGACGCCGTACGAATTGATGTTGATAGTCTGACGACCGGAAACGCGATAAG